>CAIMWE010000223.1 GCA_903845115.1 uncultured Acidobacteriota bacterium
GGCGGCGGTTTCGGCGTCTTCCTGCCAGCCGGTGAACGCCAGGACCATGGGGACGGCGAGCCCGACCTCCTCGGCCGAGGAATCGAGGTAGAGGATCGCCCAGGCGAGGCGCTCGTCCCCGGTCAGGTCGAGGCGCCGCAGCTCGGCCCCGATCCGGCAGGTCTCCTGGCGGTACGAGGCCTCCAGGCGGGCGAAAAGGCGCGCGCGCCGGAGGGCGGTGTGGTCCTAGCCCGGGTGGCCTTTCCGGACCCCCTGCCACATCTGGTCGGTCTCGTGGGACGGCAGCTGGATGGCGTCGACGACGCGGCGCGAGTCGTACTCCAGCCGGTCGAGGGCCTCCTGGGGATTCCGCGGAACCGCCGGGAGGCCGAGGGTGTCCCCCTCGCCGGTGGTGAGGTGGTCGACCAGGCGCCGGGGGAGACGGTAGAGCCGCTGGGTGAGGGCCGGGATGGGGCCGCACTCGACCAGGCCGAGGTCCCGCAGGGGGCCCGCCTCGTCGAGCTTCCGGCGCACCTCCGCCTGCCGGCCGAGGTCGCTGGCGTCGAGGGCCCGGAGGATCTGGATGAGACGGAGGCCGCCGGGCGACTGCGGGTCGTGGGCGGCCCTGAGGAGGGTGAGGAGGACGAGCCGGTCGGTGAGGTCGAGGCCGTTCTCGCGGACGAACGCCTCGAAGGGGAGCCTGAGGCCGGTGTCAACGGCCCGAGGCGAGGAGGATGCGGCGGGTTGAAAGCTACCGTGTGGCATTCGATCCGGTCTTGATCACGCCAAGCTGCGACAGGACGAAGACGACAAAGACGACGAACCCGCCCAGAGCGGTGAAGACGTGATCCGAGGCACTCTTGATGGCAGGTATGGTCAACAACCAATCCACTACCGGACCAGTCCAATGGAAGACTGCCCAGACGTAGCCATAACAGAACCCGGCTATGGCTGTCAGGATGGCAGCCATGATGACGATGCGCCAGATGCATCCCGTCATTTGCCTCTCCTCACTCTCGTTAGGCCTGCGGACAGCGCTCCCACTGGTTGCCCCTGCGGTTACGGAGTTCCATGAGGGCCCTTCTCTTTCGCGTCGTCCTCGGCGCAGTCGTCGCAGAGGACTTCCTGCTGTTCCGCGGGTTCCGGGCTGGGGGAGGAAGTCTCGGCCGTTCCCCGGCGCATCCGGCGGCGGAAGTCGGCGGTGGCCTCGCACAGGAGGTCCGCGCAGCGGTCGAAGGTGCCGCGGAAGGCGGAGAGAGGCTCGAGGTACATCTCGACGCTCGACCAGACCCAGCCGTCCACGAGGACGAACCGGACCACCTTGTAGCCCCTGTTCATCTGGTTCACGAGGTCGAGGGCCAGGTAGGTTTCGGCCTCGGACTCGCACTCCCAGAAGGCCGGGAACGAGAGGCGGAAGTGCTGCGCGTCGTCGTCGCTGGCGAAGAGGACGAGCCAGCGGCCCTCCCGCCGTAGCGACAGGTCGCCGTCCTCGTCGACGGTATACCGGTACCCTTCGGCCTTCAGGTATTCCTCGTAGAGGGTTCGCTTGGCCGCGATGCGCTCCTCGGCAGCGGGGGGCGCCTGCTCGCAAGTGCCGGCGGGGGGCATGGCCGAAGACTCGGCGTAGCCGTTCAGGAGCTGGGTGAAATCGTCGGGGGCGGCGGCGGGCAGGGCAGCGGGATTCGTCACGAAGGCTTCCTCCTGCAGACAAGATCGGGCAGGGGGTGGGACAGAAGGCGTCCCACGTCTCTTTTCCGCTTCTCGGAGCGCCGTTGCATCGTCGCGACGGCTTCCGGGCAGCCGTGATCGAGAGTGGGACAGGCCCGGTAGCGATTCACACCGGCTTCTGGGGGTGCGGAGCGTTTGGAGGCGATCGCGTGTTGATGGCGATGCTCCAGGTGATCGCCTCCGGCCTCGCGAGTGTCGACCGGCTCGTGTTTCACACGTCGGGCGAAGCCGGAAGGGCGGCGTTCGACTCGGCAGTCCATCTCCTCGAGGCAGAACTCGCCGGCTCATCGGCCAGCCCCCGTGACCTCATTCGACGCATCGCCGCAATGGGATTCAGGTGGGGGACGAGAGACGGCAACTGAGGAACGCGCGAATCGCGCATTCGAGGCTCCTCCATTTTCATCTACCGGCGGCTGCTGGAGGGGGGTTCGGGCTGCTGGGCTCATTTCACTTCGTCATCGCGTGGCTCCTCGTGCTACGAAAAGGAAGGCGGAGCGTACGGTCACAAGGTCGCCGAGAACAGGAAGCGCTTGTTTCCGAGCCTCACGTGAGGGTGGCTGGGTTCGTCCGGGGTCGAAGGCGTGCGGGCCGTGGCGTTCCCGGCGCGGTCGAACCAGACGTCGAGCCGCCGGGAGTAGACGAGGCGTCTGGAAAACGGGTTTCGGAACCCATCCTCCGTCATGATTCCCTTCACCCATGCCTCCGCCTCGTCGAGGGTCAGGACCCCCGGGGGCGCTGCCCTCGAGAGGTAGATCCCGGGAATCACCTTCGTGACGAGGAAGGGAGTGATCGGCTGGTCCGCCCACTCCTCCCACTCCTGGCGGCGCCCGGCCTCCCGTGCCTCGCGGAACGCCTCCTCGGCCTCGAGAACGGGCGCCAGCTCCTGCGGCGTGATCCCGAGGGCCTGAACGATCTCGTTGAACAGGGTCCGGTCCCCGACGCACTCCTCCTCGAACTTCCGGATCCGTGAGCCGAGCCGGCTGACCGAGTCGAGGGGTCGGTCCGGGCGCAGGAGACGCGCCAGAAGACCGGGGCGGTCGAAGCCTGCGGCGATTCGCCTCTCCCTGAGGAACCGGCCGAGCGGTGTCTTCTTCGTGGTCATGGCTTCGTCCTTTGCCGGGTCTCGCCGAAGAGGGTCGTTCGGATGGAAGCGAGCTCGAGGAGTTCCTTCGAGGGGTTGGAGGCGTGGGTGAGCGCGACGCCGAGGCGGATCTTCGAGAGGACGCTCTTGGCCCTGCCCGAGATCGTCCCGACCAGCCCGTCGGTGACAACGAGGGCCCGGCGGACCCGGTTCTTCTCGATGTGGGTGGCGACCTCCTCGAGGCTCGTGCCCCCGGTCGTCTTGCAGACCCCTGCGAGCAGCTCCCGCAGCGTCACGTCTTCGACCCTGGTGGAAAAGAGGTGGACCACGGGGAAGACCAGCTCTTTCGCGGCGAGGATGGCGCCGTACAGGGGGCGGCGGAGAGATGCGAGGCTGTTGCTGACGTCCAGGTAGACGTGGACCCGCTCGGTCCGGGGCGGCCGAGAGGAGGCGAGCAGCTCGCTCGCGTAGAGGAGAGGGGTGGTCCCGAGGGCCCGGAGGACGATGGTGCGCCGATCGGCGGACGGCAGCGCCGTCTGGACCTTGACGAGGTCGTTCCCAGGTCTCCTGGAGGAAAGGGACGGGACGAGGCCCGTCCTGCCGAGGCTCCGGAGGATCCGGATGAGGGCATCGCGATCCGAGCGGACGGGCGAGACCGGCTCGACCTGGAGCTGCTGGAGGAGGTCGGCGAGACCGGCTCCCCTCGCTCCGGCTTGCCCCGCGAGGGTCCGGCCGATCTCACCGACGATCTGCCGGACCTGCGGCGAAGGCGCGCGACCGTCGCGCTTCTGGCGGTCCGCCGTCCTGCCGCCCGCTGTCTTGCCCTCAGGTCCGATCCCGGTCCCGCTCCCGTGATTTCCGAGGAGAACCTCGATCCGGACATGCGGGATGACCCGGTAGAGGTCGGCAGTGGGAACGCTCTTCTCGGAATAGAGGGCCTTGTGGACCCGTGCCGCATTCCGCCGCTCGTCCGCCCTTAGAGCGACGGGGATCCCCCCGAGGTCTCCCGGCGTCCAGTGCGTAGCCGGGCGCAGGAAGCACTCCGGGAACTTTCCGTCGTCGTAGAAGTCGGTGAAGAGGGACGTGCAGGAATCGTCGGCGTAGAGGCGGGAGAGCATGGCGTTGATGACGGCGTCGAGGACGACGTTGTCGACCGGCCCGACGAGCGGGAAGAGGCGCGTGTGCCCGAGGAGGACGTGAAGCGCCTCGTGAAGAAGGAGCATGAGCAGCTTCTCTCGCGTCCGGGCGTGCTCGGCGACCCACGTGGGGTTGATCTCGAGAACGGGCTGGCAGTCCCCTCCGATCGCCGCGGTCTCCACGTCGTGCGTCTCGACGATCTCGAAGAGCTCGAACGTCTTGCGGATCCGCTCCGGGGCGAGGGCGAGGGCCTCCTCGATACGGACGGAAAGCACCGGTGCGGCGTTCATGGGCGATCCCGGTCAGCCGGAACGATCGGCTCGCCTCGTATCCCGGAGAGCAGGGCCAGGGGGCTGAACGAATCCAGGCAGGGCGACGGCGTCGGGCTCGCCGGCCGGCTCCATCCGGCCGGGAGAAGCAGCTGGACGGCCCTCGGCCTGGAGGCGAGAGCGATGTCGGGAAGGCGGTCGGCAAGGTAGACGCCGCCCGAGGTCTTCGAGAGGACGGTCACGATCTCGAGCTGGCTGGCTAACCGGATGATCGCCTTTCCGGCGGAATCCGGATCCGCTCTTCGAGCGCGCCAGAGTCGGAAACGCTCCTTCCCCCCGAGGGACTTCTCCGGGTCCGGCCCGGTCGCCTGGGCCAGGACCGGCGGCAGACCCATCGTCAGGGTGCAGAGGTCGATGAGCCGCAGGAGCTGGCTCTCCGCGTCGTCTTCGGAGGGAGGACGCAGCCGCGCGATCAGCCTGCGGAGCGACCAGGCGGAGTACAGCACGTGGCGGAGAAGAGCCGCCGCCGACAGCGGCTCCTTAGCCCGGAACCGGAGCGCGGCTTCCAGGCGACGGCCGGTGTCGGCGGTCCTCAAGGTGACCGTTCTGGGGCCGAACATCTCAGTCCTTCCCTCCCACGCCGGCGGCCCGGACGACCTCGTCCCAGGCGGAGACGGCGATCTCGACCGCGACCGCATCCGTCAGGCCGTTCGCCTCGAGGAAATACGCCAGGAGATTCGCGAGACACCGGCGGTCGCGCGGAGCGTCGGGCTTCAGGGCGCAGTAGGCCTCGACCTTTCCGATGGCCGACCTCGGGACGTTTGGAGACCGGTCGAACGGAATGGTCCCGCTCACCCTGTGCGCCGAGGCGATCGGCGCGTAGAGTCCGGCCCACTGCTCGGCCACCGGCGCGGTCAGGCGTTCCACGACCCTCCGTTCGACGAGAGCGAATGCGAGGGCATGCCGGCCCGCATGGGGGAGAGAGGCGAAAGCGTCCGCCACGTGCACGGAGAGCTCGACGGGGGAGACGTCCCCCCTTCCCGCCAGCTCGAAGATGCTCCGGACCCTCTCCGCGATGGTCGGCTGGAACCCGTGACGCAGCACCTTCGCTTCCCGGTCGCCCCACGCCTCCTGGTGGAGCGCGAGGAGCTTCGGCCGGTCGACCGCGGTCCCGGAAGCCGGCTGGGGGAGGGACCAAGCGATGGCGAGGAAGGCGCTCTCCTTCAGGCGTGCCCGGTCGTCGACGGCGAGGGAGGCGGCCTGGACCGCCAGGATGTTCTCGAGGAGGGTGACGGCGCGCCGGGCGCTCAGGTGGATGCCGATCCCGGGAAGGAGGTCGAGCAGCGCCTCGACATAGGTGGCGACCCGCTCCCGTGACTCTTCGTGGACGGACGGGAGGAGAGCCCGGGCGGCCTCGAGCCGGTTGGTGACGAGCTCGCGCGTCTCGTCGGTGATGGGCGCATCCGATTCGAGCAGGACCGACTGCTTGTCGGCGGGCGAGAGGCTGGCCCAGGCGGGGACCTCGACGACGAAGGCGAAGCGGTCGGCCAGAGCCAGGTCGAGAGGCTCGCTGCCCACGTACTCGTCGTCCTGGCCGTCTCGCGACCCGGGCGGGTTCATGGCGGACCAGCGGTACCGGAGGCTCTCGATCGGGAGTCCCTGGACCTTCTTCTCGTGGAGGATCGAGAAGAGCTTGTTCTGGACTTCGGGCCGGGCCCGGGAGATCTCGTCGAGGAAGACGGCCTCGGCTCCCCAGACGGAGGCCGGCGTCGGGACGTACCGGAGGCCCCCGTTGCCGTCGGGGAGCGGAAAGCCGACCAGGTCGTCGAAGCCGAGGAGGCTGGCGTTGTAGTGCCGGAACGAGAGCCCCAGCGCCTCGGCGAGGCGGACCAGCAACCACGACTTGCCGGTGCCGTGGAGCCCGATCAGGAGGAGGGGCTTCTCCGTGACGAGGGCGGCGACGAAGACCGGCTCGAGGTGATCCATCCCGGCCACGCCTAGCGCCGCGAGGATCGAGCCGTCGGAACGGGCGGCCTGCCGGGGGACCGGGACCGGGCCGGCTGTCGGGACCGGCCGGAGAGAGGGCACCGCGCTCACCGGCGGCCTCCCCCGGCGGAGGCCACCCGGTCCTGGAGAGCGCTGCCGTTGGGGACGAAACCGAGGGGGCGCGCTTCGTTGCCGGCGAGGTCCAGGCTCGTCTCGGGCGTCAACGCGAAGGCACTCCGCGGCCAGAGGGCCACGCGTCCGCGAGCCTCCTGGGAGAGGGCGACCACCCGCGCGAGGAGGGGACCGTCCGCCCGGCTGAAGCGGAGGGCGCCGGCCTTCGCGAGCTTCGAGCCCCTGCCGAGCAGGCGCTCCGCGGCGGCCTCGGCGTCGTCGTGCCAGCCGGAGAACGACAGGAGGTAGGGGGCGGCGAGTCCGATTTCCTTGGCGGAGGAGTCGAGGAAGAGGACTGCCCAGACGAGCCGTTCGTCTCCCGTGAGGTCGAGTCGGTGGAGTTCGGCCCCGATGGCGTCGGTCTCCTGGCGATACGAGGCCTCCAGCCTCGCCGCCAGACGTCCGCGCCGGAGGGCCGTCCGGTCCCAGCCGGGGAATCCTTTCCGGACTCCCTGCCAGATCTGGTAAGCCTCGTGGAACGGGATCTTCAGGGCGTCGATGAGCTGGCGGGTGTCGTAGTCGAGCAGCTCGAGCGCCTCCAGCTGGCTCTCCGGGACGCGAGGAAGGTCTAGGGTGTCGCCCCTTCCCGCCGCCAGGAAGCCGGCCGTCGGCCGGTGGAGCCTGTAGGAACGCTCCAGGAGGCTGGGGTGTGCGGCGCACTCGATCAGCCCGAGGTCCCTGAGGAGGCCCTCCTCGTCGAGCCGGCGCCGGACCTCGATCTGACGACCGACGCTGTCGGCACCAAGCGCCCACAGGATCCGGATGAACCGGAGGCCCCCCTGCGACTGGGGGTCGAGCGCGGAACGGAGAAGAGTCAGCAGGATGAGCCGGTCGGTCAGGTCGAGGCCGTTCTCGCGCACGAAGGCCTCGAAGGGGAGTTCGATCCCGGCCTCGATGGTGCGGGCGGTGATCAGCTCGAGCCCCGCCAGAAAGTCCCGGCGCGGCTCGAACGAGGGAACCTCGTCCATGGCTGCCGGGGATTCGTTCTCGTGGCGAGCCGGCCCGAGCAGGCGAAACCAGGCCGTGAGGTAGTGGAAGTGATCCTCGAACCGGTCCGGCTGGGAGGTCTCGGTCCTGGTGGTATCGGTCATTCCTTCCCCCTTCTGCCCGCGGTGCGGGCGTACGTGCCACGGTTGGGTCATATGCCCAATAGAGTTACCCTGGGAAGCCCGCCTGATCCGTGTTGCCTACCGGGTCCGGCATGCCACGGGCCGGCCCGGATTCTCGGGGGACCTGCGGGAAACGCCGCAGAGTCCGTATCAGGTGATCAGGCCAGGCCAGGGCCTGGTGGGGCTATCGGGGGCTATCCGGGGTCGGGTTTGGGTTCTTCCATTCGCATCTCCTCTCGCGACTTGCGCATCTCGCGCGGCCGGCATGAGAGAGGTGGAATGGAAGGAAGCTCGATCGCAACCTTCTGGTTCCGGGTGGTTTGTCTCTCATGGGCGGTCGCGGCGTTTGCCGGTACCGGGCTTTGCCACCTTTCCCTTCCGGGTAGGTTGGCCAGGTTTCTCAGGGCCATTTCCCCTCCACCTGTCTTCATGACAGCGGCTCGTCGGCTATCTGCCGCCGAGCGTCTGATTCGATCGAGCTTTCAAAGACCCCTGGAAGTTCCGCAACTTCCGACGAGGGGAATGATACGGTTTTTCTGCCCCGATGTCAAGGGTTGGATGTACAATACAACCCATATTCCGACGATTTGTAGACAAGGAAAGATAGCAACGGCATGAGCGCAAAGACCTCTCACGACTTCATCTTCACCTCCGAATCGGTGACCGAGGGCCACCCCGACAAGGTGTGCGACCTGATCGCCGATTCGATCCTGGACGCGTACCTCGCCCTGGACCGGGACGCCCGGGTCGCGTGCGAGGTCCTCTGCAAGGATGGACATGTGATCCTGGCCGGGGAGATCACCTCGAAGGCGGAGGTCGACGTTGAAGGAGTGACCCGGGGGGCGATTCGGGAGATCGGCTACGTCGACGAGAAGGAGCCGTTCAGCGCGGATAAGGTGTCGATCCAGACGTTCCTCTCAAGGCAGTCCCCGGAGATCGAGAAGAAGACGGGGACGAAGGGCGAGGCGGCCGCGGAGCAGGGAGCCGGCGATCAGGGGCTGATGTTCGGCTACGCCACGGACGAGACGCCCGAGCTGATGCCGCTTTCGATCCTCCTGGCCCACCGGCTGGCGAAGACGCTGGCCGACGACCGGCACCAGGGACGGGTCGCCTGGCTCCGCCCGGACGCGAAGACCCAGGTCTCGGTCCTCTATCGGGACGGCCGCCCGGCCCGGGTGACGGACGTCCTCGTGAGCACGCAGCACCGGAAGGAGGTCTCGCAGGAGAAGATCCGGGAGTACGTTTCGGAGGATCTCGTTCCGCGGGCGCTGGGCGACTGGAGTTCCAGGGAGATCAGGGTCCTGGTCAACCCGAGCGGGTCCTTCGTCTTCGGGGGACCTTCGGCCGATGCGGGCGTGACGGGACGGAAGATCATCGTGGACACGTACGGAGGATTTGCCCGGCACGGAGGCGGGGCCTTCAGCGGCAAGGATCCCTCGAAGGTCGACCGGAGCGGGGCCTACTTCTGCCGGTACCTCGCCCGGAAGGTCGTGCAGGAAGGGCTGGCCAGGCGGGCCGAGATCCAGGTGTCCTACGCGATTGGGAGACCAACCCCGATCTCGGTGATGGTCGAGACCTTCGGGACGGGCGACCCGGTGGCCGCGAGCGACTTCGTATACGGCCAGGACTTCCGGCCGGCCGGGATCATCCAGGAGCTCGACCTTCTCAGACCGATCTACCGGCAGACCACGAACTAAGGTCACTTCGGCCGGCCCGGGCTTCCGTGGGAGCGGTAGATGTCCCCGGGTCGCCCGTAAACGAGGGTGGCTTTCGGACGTCAACTGTTCGACCCGTCGCCATAGAAGTAGTGACGATGCGCGATTGGACGAGACCTTCGCTCGCCGTGTTCAATCGCGGCCGCGGAGGGGCTCCACGACGAGCCGGTTGGCGCCAAGGCGTTCGAAGGCGCGCTCCCTGCAGGAGAAGACCGTGATCTGGACCTTCTTCGACGCTTCGGTCAGGATGTCGAACATCCGCTCCAGCCTGGCCGAGTCCGAGAAGGCCAACGCGTCGTCCAGGATCACTGCGGCCGGCCGACCGCTGCCGAGAAGGAGGTCGGCGAAGGCCAGCCTCGTAAGGACAGCGATCTGTTCCCTGGTCCCGTCGCTGAGGATGTCGATGTCCTCGCTGACGCCATCGCGTTCGACTGCCTCGAGCTCCAATTGCTCCGTACAACGGACCCGAGCGCCCGGCAGGAGCGCGGCGAGGTAGGGTTGGATTCGCTGGGTGACTGGTGCGAGGTACCTCTCCTTAGCTTCGGCTTCCGCCTTTCGCAGCTCGCTGGCCAGAAGCTGCAAAGCGGCTAACCGCCTCTCGCCCAGGGACTTCTCGGTCCCGAGAGAGCCGAGGTCGGCCTCCTTGCGTGCGATGGTTTCGTCGATTCCGGTCCCCTGCTGGGCCGAGACGGAGGTCTCGAGCTTCGCGATATCGAGGTTGATCTTCTGCCGGCGATCCTGGCGGTCCTTCCTGGCCGCTTCGAGCCTCGCTAGCCTGGCCTGGAGCGCCTTCAGCGGGTCCCTGTCGGCCCCTTCCGTTTCCATCGCCGTTACCGCCGCTCCCGCCTTCTTTCGCTCATCATCAAGAGTCCCGCGGCGAGTCAGGAGGTCCCCGTCGCTCTCGGAGCCCCGGCGGGTCGCGAGCCGCTGCCCCGCCAACGTTGCCCTCTTCTCGGCCTCGCCGACGACGCCGGACCTCGTCGTCTCTTCGCGGACTGCCGTCTCCAGGAGCGACGCCAGCTCATCCGTTCGGGTCCTGGTGACGTCGATGGCGCCCTGGATCTCACGGACCTCCTTGGCCGCCGCGGAGAGCGCCGAGTCGAGCTCGTCCCGGCTGGACGCCATCGGCACTCCGCGTGCCTCGAGGTCGTCTGCGGCCACGCTCAGTTCGGTCACCTTCTTCTTCAAGGCGTCGAGCCCGGCGGGGATCCTGGATCCGTCGACGAGAGTCCTCTCGCGGGTCAACGTGGCGATCTCGGCCCTCGCGGAGCGGGCGTCGGCGAGGAGGTCCTTTTTCTTCTGGAGCTGTCCCTCGGAATCGGTGACTGACTCGGCGCCGAACTTGGCGAGGCGGCCCCGCAGGGTCTCCTGCGCCTCCTGGAAGGCCCTGTCTGCCTCCTCGATGTCCCTCGCCCCGGGGCGAATCTCGATCTCGCCTACCCCGTCGATCGCGACTTTCGTCGGAGAGGTGAGGAGCGACTCGAAACGCAGCTCGGTGACCGGAACGCCCCCGAGCTTGACGTGCCGGACTGCGCCCGTTTCGAGGGAGAAGAGGACGCGGGTTGCCAGCGCGTCGCGGTCCGCCTGAGCCTTGGCCAGCGCACCTTCGAGCTGCTTCAGGTCCTGCAGTGCAGCAGGTGTGACGTTGATTCCGTGTGCCCTGGCTTCGACAGCGTCGGCCTTCGCGGTCGCGGCCTGGGCCTTCTCCAGGGCTTCCTGGAGGCCGGAGAGGGTATTGCGGCACTCGAAGAGCTTCCGGCGCTGGCCGATCTGGGTCTCGCCCTCCCGAACGGTGACGAGCCTCTCGCCCAGTCTCCGTTCCTCTTGTGACTCGGCGTCCTTGCGCCCTCGGAGTTCGATGGTCTTCTTGCGGGCTTCCCCGAGTGTGAGCCGGGCCTCCTCCGCCTCGCTGTCGGCTGCGGTGATCTCCTTCTCCAGCCGTTGCCGGTCGGCGAGTTCCTTCTCCGCCGCGTCTCGTCCCGACTCCTTGAGCGTGAGCGTGGCCTTGGCCTCGCCCAGGCGAGCTTCGAAGAGCTTCGATTCGTCGACGTCTTTCCCGAGCTGGGCGAGTTCGTCATCGAGCCGCCTGTCTTCCCCGTCGGTGGCGAGCAACTGCCGCTCGGAACGGAACGCCTCGAGATGTTCGAGGTCCTCTGTAAGGTGCTTTCTCGTGTCTCGAGCCTCCAGAAGGGAGTCTTGGAGTTCGGCGATCTTCTCGAGGAGGCCCTTCCACCCAGAGGTCGGCTTTCCCCTCCCGTCGACGAAGGACTTCATCGCCGTTTCGACGGCCGCGAGAATCCGGGTCCCCCGTTCGCCTCCGGCGATAACGCCCACCTCGTTCTCGAGGCACTCGCGGATGGCGTCGCGGCCGGTCTCCGAGAGTTCTGGCCTGGCAAATGACTGCCCCTGTTCGAGCCAGAGGAGGCCCCAGATCCCGCGCGACTCGTCATTGGCTCCCTGCTTGCCGGGCTCCCGGAAGCCCAGGAGGCGCTGGAGTTCCTCCTCGGCCTCGTCGTTCTCGAACCGACGGCCACCGGGTCCCGCAAGCAGGGCGGTAGGCTGGCGGTGGAGGAAACGCTTCTCGAGGCGGTAGAGGCCGCCGGCCAGCTCGAAATCCAGTGCGAGGGAGGGGGAAGTCTCGCTCCCAAGCGTCTGCATCCGCCGGACGGCCTCCGTCCTGGCCCTGTGCTTCTCGAAGACCAGGCCTCTCAGGGCGGCGACGATGGTGGACTTGCCGTACTCGTTAGGGGCCACGAGGATGTTGAGGCCGTCGCCGAACCCCGAGACGCGGATCCCGTCGGTGAACTTCCGGAAACTGGTGATCTCCAGCGAGCGGATCTTCATTTCCCTTCCTCCCGAGCGTGCAGGACCCAGAGTTCCCGGAGAGCGAGCGCCGCCGTCTCGCGGGCCGGGCCGGCCGGGCCGGCGGCCATCTCGCGGAGACGGTCGGCGGCGGCCCTCACGAAGCCCGCGTGGTCGATGGCATCCAGGTCGTCCGCGGTCGGCTCGACGGTGAGGCCGGAGTCGTCGATCCGGCATGCCGCGAAGGCTGCCGCTACTCCGCTGCGGACCCGTTGATCGAAGTCGGACCGGGCCGCCAGAGAAAACGTGCCGTCCACGTGCAGGTCGAGGACGACGCGCTGAGGGCTGTCGTCGACCCGCCGGAGCGCGACCTCCAGGCCGTCGAGGTCGCCGGCGCCGTGAACGGTCTTCAGAACCGATACCCAGCGAAACCGTCCCGTCTCGATGGACCGCACACCGGGTGTCTCTCCTGGGCGGGTCAGCTCCACCAGAAGCGCCTGTCCGACATCGTCCCGGCCGAAGCGGTCCACTTCCGGTGTGCCGGAGTACCAGGTGTGGTCGTCGATGCGGACTTGCCCGTGCCAGTCGCCGAGGGCGAGGTAGTCGAGCCGGGCGGCGGCGGCTCGATCCGTGGCGATGCGGTTGCGGGTCCCGGTGCCGTCCGAGTCGAAATCCCGGATCGACCCGTGTGCCAGGCCGATCCTGAGAAGCCCCGGGGGAGTCTCCATTGCGCCCATGGCTTCCGTCGGATCTCCCAGAACGTGCCGTCGGGTGAGGGGAGCGGGCAAGAGCCAGGCCTCCTTCCCGTCGCCGAGGGGAACCGGGAGGGGCTCGACGTGGATCCGGACATTCCTGGGCAAGCCGCGCTCGAGGAGCCTCGCCCAGGGGCCTCCAGGGGCGTGCGGATCGTGGTTCCCCGGGATGAGGTGCCACTCGACGGTCGGGAAGAGACGCATCCTCTCGAGCGGGAGCGAGAGGGTGCGATCGGAGACGTGGGCCTGGTCCCAGACGTCTCCCGCCACGAGGACCGCGGCAGCGCCGTTTTCGAGCGCAGCCTGTCCGAGCCGGGTAACGACCTCGACGCGCTCGCTCTGAAGGACGGCCTCGGCCTTCGGGTCAAACGTCCGGTAGACCTTCCCGATCTGCCAGTCGCTGGTGTGGATGATCCGCATCGCGCCTCCTCCGATCCGGTCTGTCCCTATGCAGGGTATATGCCGCGTCGATCGGCCCAGGTAGTGTTAATCCGGGCGAGTCTCGCGCCCGGATCCTGGCAATTCGCTCCTTGATCGGCGGATCGGTCGCGAAGAGCCGGGAGAGGAAGGAGCGCTTCCCTTCCCCGAAGAGGAGATGCCCCACCTCGGAGGCGTGGGAGCTGGCTAGCTCTGAGCCGCCGGCGCTTATCTTCGCGAGGGCGGAGGCGAGGCCAGGAACGCCCGCTGCCGGGAGACCGCGCGCTGGATGAGATGGGCCTTGAGGCGCATGTCGCCGTTCCGGACGTGGGCGAACTCGTGGTCGACGACTCCCTGGAGTTCGTCCCGGTCGAGGCCGAGGAGGAGGCCGCGGGTGACGGCGACGGCCGCGTTCTCGGGGGTGAGGCCGGCCGCGAAGGCGTTCATCCCTTCCTCGTGGTCGAGGACGTAGACGGCCGGCACGGGGAGGCCGGAGGCGATGGCCAGGGTCCAGCCGGGGTTGTCGGACGGGCGGAGGATGAGGAACAGCTCGAGGACGATGAGGGTCACGGCCTCCGAGAGGAGGAGAACGAGACGCCGGGTGTTCCGGCGGGCGGCCTCCTGCAGCTCGATGTAGCTCACGGGAGGACGACCCTCGGCACTTCCCGCTCGGCGGGAGTGGCCGTGGCCTCCAGGAGCTGGGCGGGACCGAAGCCGAGGGCCGCGGCGAAGAGGACGGCGGGAAAGA
>CAIMWE010000224.1 GCA_903845115.1 uncultured Acidobacteriota bacterium
CCTCCCGGGAGGGGCGGGGAGTCGAGAGGAGCGCCGGGTCACGCGATCGGTGTCAACGTGCCCCGGCAAGCCGGCAACACGGAATCGAGTCCCGCTGGAGAAGTCGGTGTCGCCGGTAGAGCGCCTGCCTTACACGCAGGTGGTAGTCGGTTCGAATCCGGCACCTCCCACCAACCAAGGCGCTCAGAGATCGGCCTCGCCTCCCTGTGGCCGGCTTCGAGTCGAGGGGAAGAGCTGACGGAAACACCTATGATAGCGGCATGGCAAGGATCCCAACCGCCCGCGAGTTCGACGTCGTCATCAAGCTCGACGCCGAAGGCTGGTACGTGGGCTCGGTTCCCGCCCTTCGTAGATGCCATACCCAGGCTCGATCGCTCGACGAGTTGCGGGAGCGGATCCTCGAAGCGATCGAACTCTGTCTCGAAGTGGACGGATCGGTCGAATCAGCCCTCGAGTTCGTGGGAATCCAGCGGGTCCGGCTGGCGTCGTGACGCGGCTCCAAGCCCGTTCCTGAGGCCGGTTCCGTCAGGACGGACCGGGGAGGGCGCCTGAGTCGTTCTCGCTTAGGCGTCGCGTCACAATAATCTAATTAAGTTTGGTTCCGTGTTGGATGGATCGCGTAGTTCCATTCACCATGAAAGTCGGCGCGCTTCAGGTTGACTGCGGCGAGTTCCTCGTCCGCGATCGGAAGGCCGGTCGGGTAGGTACCTCGGTCGAGGGCCGCGCGGATCTTCAAACCGGCCTTTGTCGCGGTGTTGGCGATGAGGTTGACGATGACCTCGTGGCTGACAAGTGGCGTGCCTCGCCAGTTCTGGGTGATATGGCAGAACATGCGGTGTTCGATCTTGTTCCACTTGCTGGTGCCGGGAGGGAAGTGGCTGACGTGAATGGCTATCCCGATCTGTGCTGCCAGATCCTGAAGGGCGACCTTCCAGAGCCGGCAGCGGCTGCCGTTGCTGCCCCCACCGTCGGCGGTGATCAGCAGCTTTCGGGCGTTGCCGTACCGCGCCGAGCCCATCTTCCGCCACCACCGCCGAATCGCTTCCACGGCGAAGCGCGCCGTGTCATGGTCGATGCCTACGCTCACCCAGCCCTGGTTCGATGTCAGGTCGTAGACGCCATAGGGAATGGCCTTCCCGAGTTCTGGCTCGAGGAAATCATGGACCTTGACCTCCTCAGGCAGCCCTTTCGGACGCCATTCGCGCCCCCCGTTCTTGAAGGCCCCGATCAGTTCCTTCTTCTTCGTGTCCACCGAGATCACCGGTTGCCCGCGATCTTGAAACGCCATCACGGTACGGCTGATGTGCAGCTTCTCGAACGCCGCGGTGGACGAACTGCAGTCCCGGCTGCTCATGGAGCTGGAGGAGCGTGCCGCGGTCGGGGTGGACGGTCTTTCGCTCAGGGATGCCGAGTGCCTTCTGGGCCGCCCCCGCGTTCTCACCATTCACTCCTTCTGCCTGGAAGTGGCGCGTGCGCTCCGGTACGACATGGGCCTGCCGGCAGACATGGCCTTTCCGATGCTGGCGGAGAGCTCCCCGTGGAAGGCCGCGGTCGGGACCTTCATGGCGCTACGGTGGAACGCGGCCGCGCTTCCGGACGACCTGGCTCCCGGTCCGGGCCTCGACCGGGCCCTCGCTGAAGCGCTGGTCTCCCTGGCCGACTCGCGCGGCGTCAGGAAATTCCTGGAGGAAAACGGAGAGACCCTCTTCTTCCTGTCGCGGCTCGGTCACCAGATCGCCACCGACGAGGTCGAGACGCTGCGGACGATGGCCCGGGCGGGATGTGGTCCGGAGGCGTCCCCGGAAGCCCGTGCCCGGGCAATGGCCCGTCTCCGGCACAGCGTGGCTCTCGCCCGGAAGTGGGTGGACGAGCCGAAGCAGAAGGACCGGGAAGCCGCCTTTGCGACCTTCCCCGAAGTTGCGAACGACGTCGCATTGGCCAGCACGATCCTCCTCGGCTGCAACCCCCTCCTGATGCGGGTTGCGACCATGGTCGGCGAACGTCACTACCTCCCCTCGCTCCTGACCGAGGGGATCTTCGATTTCGATGCGGTGGTTTTCCTGGTGGCCGAGCACGTGAAGCAGGTGCGCGAGCTGTCCGGCGAAGAGGGGTGCCGCGCATTTCAGGAAAGACTCGAGGACGTCGGCCTCGGATTCGACCGGCTCGTCGTGGACGAGGCCCAGGACAACGACCTGGTCCAGAACCTCCTCCTGATGCAGCTGGGGGCCTGGGAGGATACGGGCCGGCCGGGCCGGGTAGCCGTGACGATGGTGGGGGACCCGAAACAGTCGATCTACGCGTGGAGGAACGCATTCCCGGAGGCGTTCGTCAGCCTCTACGAGGAGATGGGGAGGATAGGGCTGGCGTTGGGTGCCCCCCGGACGGACACGCTCCAGACGTCGGGGCGGATCGACAACGACGTCACGCTGCAGAACGTGAACCGTCTCTGCGGGATGGTCGCGGGCCGACTGCCCGAATGGGGTTACCTGGAGACTCGCGACAGGCTGTCCCGGATGGATGGCGTCGGCGCAGGGCGCCCGGGGCGGTGGACACTCTGGCAGTCGCCGTCGGGGCGCAAGAAGCGGGTCCTGACGGCGGCGGGTAAGAAGGCGCTGCGGGAGTTCTGCAGCGAAGGCAGCGTCAGCATCGTCTGCCGCTCACGAAAGGACCTCTTCGATTCCGGGATCTTCGAGGCGGTCGGTGACAGGACCCGGATCCGGATCGCCCTCAAGCTGGAAGAGGCCGAGGACGTCCCCGATGGGCCTCCGGAGTCGATAGGGCCGGAGTTCGTCCTGTTGCGGTCCGCCCTCCACCTGCTCGAGCCAGCGGAGGCCCACCTGGCAGCGCTCGGGGCGGTCTTCTCGCCGATGTCAGGGGCTCTGCGCCGGGCCCTCGGTGATGCTGAGGGCGCGACATCCCTCCCGGAGGCGCTGTCGAGGCTCCACGGCGAAGCCCAGCGCATCGCCACGGGAACGCCCGGGGGAGGCGTCGGCCCTCTCCTCCACGAGCTGTTCGGCCGCCTGGGGCTGTGGACGCTGGTCGGGCCGATGCTCGACGGAGTGCCGCTACTCGAACGGCAGCGTGAGATCCACCACGTCATCGCGAATCTCCACCTCCGGGAGTTGAGCGCCGGGGGGACGGGATCCGCGGCGACCGGAGAAGGTCTCGACGGGATCGTGATGCCGTTCGCATGGTACGGGCTGCAGGATCGCCGGGAGAGTCCCGGGATCGAAGCGTGCACGGTTCACGGGTCGAAGGGACTGCAGTACGACCGCGTGATCGTCGTCGGCGACTTCCAGGGATCGTTCCTGCGCCAGAACGTGGACCGGAGTGGGGCCAAGGACGGACCGCTGCTCGCACGGCTCTTCCAGGCGAAGCCGACCGGCCTCCTGATGCCGGGGCGGCCGGCGATGGAGATTTCCTTCTTTCCGTATTTCGCCGACTTCGCGGCGAAGGTCGTCGCGGAGTGGAGGAAGAGCCCGACCGCGGGGGCCGTGCCGCTCGACCGGCGTATCGAGGGGATCTACGACCACGTCACCGGGAGGCTTGCACGGGAGAGGGCGAACCTGTTCTACGTCGCGGTCACCCGCGCCCGGTCGGACCTTCTCCTGATCGACCGCGGGTCCCCGACCGAGACCGAGCCGTTCTTCCGTGGCTTTCTCGATCCGAAGGCCGGGATGCAGGAACTTGGCGGTTCTGCAGGAGCGGGGGCCGCGTTGTCCCTTCGACCGCACCCGGCGTCCCGCGGCCGGATCACGCTGCCCGAAGGCCTGTCGGCACTTCCGGTCCGGGAGGTGGCGCGGGACCACGTGCCGAGCCGCCCCGGGTCGTCCTTCCAGCGACTTTCCCCGTCGGAGACGTGGGCGCACCTGCGGCTCGGCAGCCGGGTGCACGCGGCCGTGGAGTGCGTCCTGGAGCGGATGGGCGACGCCGGGGACTACGAGCAGCTCGTGAGGCGGTTCTGCGCCGGGCCGGATGCGCTGACCGTCCAGGCTCGTGATTTCCTTCTCCGGGAGGACAACCGGGCGGCCGTCTGTGCGGCCTACGCCGCCATCGCGGACCGGCAGCGGATCACTTCGGAGGTTCGCGTGTGGACGGTCGATGCCGCGACGAACCGGATCGTCAGGGGGGTGATCGACACCATGGCCGTCCAGCCCGGCCGGCACTCGGTGGTCGAGTTCAAGGTGGCATTCAGCACTGCGGGGGCGGTTCGGCAGGCCAAGCGCGCCCGCGAGCAGGCGAGCGCCTACGTGAGGATGCTGGAGGACGTTCGCGATCCTGCCAGCGCCGGGTGCGCGCTCGATCCGGTGCTCGTCTCGGTGTACTGATGGAAATTCTGCTCTGCGGGACGGAGATCCGGGCTCTCCAGGAAAGTGTCCTGGACCTCCATTTCGCCCTGAAGCGTGGGTGGCCGGTGCCGGAAGGCGTCGACCGGACGCGCCTGGCGTGGCTCTGCACGGGCTTCCACAGGCTCCTCCAGAGTCTCCTGGCTCAGCAGCCGCCCGAAGGGCCCTTCACGTCCCACGTGGAGGCGTCGCTCCGGAGCTTCTCGACGCTGCTGGGCTCTGCCCGGGCCGACGACCCGGCGGGAGAGGCCTTCGTCCGGCGCGCGCTGGGAAAGGTCGCGCTCGTCGATAGCTTTCTGCGCGATCCGAACGTGCGTTCCCTTGGCGACCTGCTGGACGACGCCGTCGTCGCCAGCCACGTCGCGAAACTGAAAGCGGAGGCGTCGGCGTGTCGCGTCCAGAGGGTGGATCCGGGATCCCGGGGTCTCTTGCGGGCCCTCGAGTCGGGCCAGACCCGGGTGGACGGGCTCGAACAGTTCTGGGCCCGCTACCGGAACGCGAGGGATCCCGGCCAGATCACCGTCAAGAACGCCCTCGTCCGGAACCATTACCTTTTCGAGCTGCCCCGAACCACATTGCTGGGAATCCTCTCCGATCCCGTGACGTGGCGGGGGCTGGACGGCGGCACGCTGGACATCCTGGCCCGGGCGATGGCCCCGCTCTGCCGGATCATGTCGGCCGACCAGCGGGAGGAAGTGTCGCGCGTCGCCGGGTCCCTTCCGCCGGGTACTCGCTCCCGGGAAGCCCTCTTCGCCGCGCTGGAGATCGGGGCGCGAGTCAGGCAGGAACCCTCCCTGGTGGAGGTCCTCCTGGCCGGTCCGGCGTCGGTCGGTTCCGCGCGGGTGGTCGCGCTGGTTGGCCGGCTGAAGGAGGAGTCGAAGGATCGCCTTTTCTGGGCCGACTGCAGTGCGTCTGACGTGGATCAGGACACCTTCCTGACCGTCAACAGGACGCTGGACGCCTTGATCGCGCGGATGCAGAAAGACGTGGCCGAGAGGTGGAAGTCCGACGCTCCCGGCTCGATCGACCTCTGGTCGGAGAGTTGTTTCGTGCTCGCGTGGGTGCTGGGGATGGTCTGGATGCAGGTGTTCGAGCGCGCGGAGGCGAGTATCGCGACGGCCTGATTCTCCAGGGGTCCCGTTCAGCCTCTGGCGAGCACGTCATCTTCCTTGCAGTCTCCGGATCCGCTCCTCGATCGGCGGGTGGGTCGCGAAGAGGCGAGAGAAGAAGGAGCGCTTCCCCTCGGCGATCAGGAGATGTCCGACCTCGGAGGCGTGGGCGCTCTGGAGCTGGGAGCCGCCGGCGCCGATCTTCCGGAGGGCGGAGACGAGGCCGTCCGGGTTGCGGGTGAACTCCACGGCCGAGGCGTCGGCCAGGAACTCCCGCTGCCGGGAGACGGCCGACTGGATGAGGCGGGCCTTCAGGATGCCGAGGAAGCCGATGGCGGCCAGGACGAGGCCCGCGAGCCCGAGGGCGATCTGGACTCCGTTGTCTTCCTTCCTCCTGGGGCGCATATGGGCCGCGGCCAGGACTAGCCCGAGGCCGACCATTCCGATCGCCAGGATCCCGAACTGGAGGGCGAGGAGCCGGGTGTCGAGGCGCATGTCCCCGTTCCGGATGTGAGCGAACTCGTGGGCGACGACTCCCTGGAGTTCGTCCCGGTCGAGGCCGAGGAGGAGGCCGCGGGTGACGGCGACGGCTGCGTTCTCGGGGGTGAGGCCGGCCGCGAAGGCGTTCATCCCTTCCTCGTGGTCGAGGACGTAGACGGCCGGCACGGGGAGGCCGGAGGCGATGGCCATCTCCTCGACGACGTTTCGGAGCTTCCGCTCGGCCGTGTAGGTCGTGTCCGCGGGGATGGCCCTCCCCCCGAGCATCTCGGCGACGGCCGGGCCGCCGCCGCTGAGCCGGTAGGCCTTGTAGAGGGCACAGAGTCCGATGAAGACGAGCGTGAAGGCGCCGATCTCGAGGAAGACCTCGACGTCGTCGGCCAGGGTCCAGCCGGGGCTGCCGGACGGGCGGAGGATGAGGAACAGCTCGAGGACGATGAGGGTCACGGCCCCCGAGAGGAGGAGAACGAGACGCCGGGTGTTTCGGCGGGCGGCCTCCTGCAGCTCGATGTAGCTCACGGGAGGACGACCCTCGGCACTTCCCGCTCGGCGGGAGTGGCCGTGGCCTCCAGGAGCTGGGCGGGACCGAAGCCGAGGGCCGCGGCGAAGAGGACGGCGGGAAAGA
>CAIMWE010000225.1 GCA_903845115.1 uncultured Acidobacteriota bacterium
CCCTTCGGCCTCGCGCAGGAGTTCCTGAACGCCGAGGAGGGAGCCCTCTGGGGAATCGCCACCGACGGGGCGACCCTCCGGATCCTCCGCGACAACGCCAGCCTCACCCGCCCCTCCTGGATCGAGGCCGACCTGGAGCGGATCTTCCAGGAGGAGCGCTACGCCGACTTCGCCGCCCTCTGGCTCCTCGCCCACGAGAGCCGGTTCGGAAGGGGGGACCATCCGGCCGCCGAGTGCCCGCTCGAGAGGTGGCGGGAGGCCGGGCGCGAGGAGGGGACCCGGGCCCGCGAGTTCCTCCGGACCGGGGTCGAGGAGGCGATCGTCGCCCTCGGCCAGGGGTTCCTCCAGCATCCCGAGAACGGAGAGCTTCGCAAGGCTCTTCAGAGGGACCCTGGGAAGGCGCTCCAGAGCGACCCGGCCGCGGGAGCCGCCCTCGCTCTCACGACGGCGGAGCTCTTCCAGCAGCTCCTCCGCCTCGTCTACCGCCTCATCTTCCTGCTCACCGTGGAAGAGCGCGGCCTCCTCCACCCGGAAGGAACCTCCGACGCCGCCCGCAAGCTCTACGCCGAGGGCTACTCGCTGAGGAGACTCACCGAGCGGGCCGTCAGGCGCAGCGCCCACGACCGCTTCTCCGACCTCTGGGAGGGGCTGAAAATCGTCCTCCGGGGCCTCGGATCGGGCGAGCCCCGCCTCGCTCTCCCCGCTCTCGCCGGCATCTTCGCGAAGGGGCGCTGCCCCGACCTCGACGCCGCGCGCCTCGAGAACCGGGCCCTGCTCCTGGCCGTCTTCCGCCTCGCCTGGCTCCGCGAAAAGTCGGCTCTCTCCCGGGTCAACTGGCGCGACATGGGACCCGAGGAGATGGGGAGCGTCTACGAGAGCCTCCTGGAGCTGGTCCCGCAGGTCACGGAAGGGGGGCGCACCTTCGGCTTTGCGACCGGAGGCGAGACGAAGGGGAACGCCCGGAAGACGAGCGGCAGCTACTACACCCCCGACAGCCTCGTCCAGGTCCTCCTCGACACCGCCCTCGAGCCGGTCGTCGAGGCCACGCTCGCCCTCCACGCCGGTGAGTCCGCCGCTGCTCAGGCCGAAGCGCTCCTCTCTCTTTCGATCGTCGACCCGGCCTGCGGCTCCGGCCACTTCCTCCTCGCGGCCGCGCGCCGGCTCGCGGCCCACGTCGCCCGCCTCATCGCGGGCGGGACCCCCTCCGCGGCCGAGTACCGCCACGCCCTCCGGCAAGTCGTCGCCCGCTGCATCTACGGGGTCGACCTGAACCCGATGGCGGTCGAGCTCTGCAAGGTGAGCCTCTGGATGGAGGCGGTGGAGCCGGGCCTTCCCCTCACCTTCCTCGACTCGCACATCCAGCAGGGGAACGCCCTCCTCGGCACGACCCCCGACCTGATGGCGAAGGGGATCCCCGACGCCGCCTGGGAGCCGATCGAGGGGGACGACCGGAAGGTGGCCAGCGCCCTGAAGAAGCGGAACAAGAGGGGGGCGGAGGGGCAGCGCGCCCTCGACACCCTCTGGTCGGAAGGCGAGGGCGAGGAGGCCTCCGAGGTGGCCCGGGCGGTGGCGGCACTGGACGCCGCGCCCGACTCCGACGCCGACACGTTGGCGAAAAAGGAGACGCGCTGGGAGGAGATCCGCGCCTCGAAGGCCTACCGCCACCAGCGCTTCGTCGCCGACGCCTGGTGCGCCGCCTTCGTCTGGCCCAAGCGGAGCGGCGACCTCGCCGAGGCCGCCCCGACGAACGAGGTCTGGTTGCAGATCCGGGACGGCCAGGGGCAGCCCGACCCGCTCACGGCCAGGACGGTCGAGGAGCTGGCGGGGCAGTACCGCTTCCTCCACTGGCACCTCGCCTTCCCGCAGGTCTTCGCGAAGGGCGGGTTCGACGTGGTCCTGGGGAACCCGCCGTGGGAGAGGGTGAAGCTCCAGGAGCAGGAGTTCTTCGCGTCGAGGAGCGAGGAGATCGCGACGGCGTCGAATGCTGCGGCGAGAAAGAAGCTGATCGCGGCCCTGCCGGAGACCAATCCCGCGCTCTGGACGGTCTGGTGCGCGGCGAGCCGGGAGGCGGAGGGGCAGAGCCAGTTCGTGCGGCAGTCGGGGCGGTACCCGCTCTGCGGCAAGGGGGATGTGAACACCTATGCGCTGTTCGCCGAGCACAACCGGAACGCGCTCGGGCTGAGGGGGCGGGCGGGGTTCATCGTGCCGGGCGGGATCGCCATGGACGACACCACGAAGGAGTTCTTCCAGACGATCGTGGCCTCGGGAAACCTCGCGTCGCTCTACCACTTCGAGAACGAGGACAAGGTCTTTCCGGGCATTCACCACGCGATGCGCTTCGTTCTCCTCGTGCTCGACGGATCGGGGAAGCTCCCCAGCGCAGATCTGGTCTTCTATGCGCGACAGGTCGCGGATCTGGCAGACGCCGAGCGTCACGTCTCCCTGGCGGCTGCCGACTTCTTCGCTCTCAATCCGAACACCCGGACCTGCCCTACGTTCCGATCGCGCCGGGACGCAGAGATCAACCTCAAGATCTATCGGCGCATGGGAGTCCTCTGGCGGGAAGACGATGCCGAAGGAAATCCCTGGGGCCTGCGGTTCATGGCGATGCTTCACATGGCGAACGACTCCGCCTTGTTCAGGAGCCGTTCCGACATGGAGGCGAGCGGGCATCACCTCGTCGGGAGCCATTTCGAGGGGCCGGACGGAACCAACCTGCCGCTCATCGAAGCGAAGATGGTCCATTACTTCGACCATCGTTTCGGTACTTACGATGGGCAGACCGAGGCACAGGAGAACCAGGGGAAGCTGCCGGAGCTGGACGACGCCGCTCACGCGGACCCGAGCCGCCTCGGGCTGCCGTATTACTGGGTCAGCGCAAAAGAGGTCGAGGAACGAATCGGGGATCGCTGGGCGCGCGGCTGGCTGCTCGGCTGGCGGAACATCACGGGGACAGAGAAGCAGCGGACTCTTATCGCCTCGCTCTTCCCCCGATTTGGGGTCGCGCATTCGATGCACTTGATCACTTCGTCATTTGCGCCAGACGCCCTTGCGATCCTCTACGGCACCGTTTCCTCCTTCGTTGTCGACTATGCGGCGAGACAGAAGGTCGGGGGTACCAATTTGACGCACGGGTACCTCAAGCAGCTCCCCGTCCTCCCCCCCACCACCTACGCCGCCCCGACCCCCTGGCACCCCGCCTCCCCCCTCCGCGACTGGCTCCTCCCGCGCGTCCTCGAGCTGACCTACACCGCCTGGGACCTGGAGCCGTTCGCCCGGGACGTCGGCTGGGACGGCCCGCCGTTCCGCTGGGACCCGGCCCGCCGCTTCCTCCTCCGCGCCGAGCTGGACGCCGCCTTCTTCCATCTCTACGGCCTGTCGGCCGACGACACCGCCTACATCCTCGACACCTTCCCGATCGTCAGGAAGAACGACGAGAAGGCCCACGGCGTCTACCGGACGAAGCGCGTCATCCTGGAGATCCACGCCGCCATGGCCGACGCCATCCGCACCGCAGCCCCCTACCAGACCCGCCTCGACCCGCCCCCCGCCGACCCGCGCGTCGCGCACCCGGAGACGCGCGAGGGAGAGCGGTAGAGATGAAAGCGACTCGCACTCCGCGCCCGCGACCTGGCACAACACCGCTGCGATAATTGGGCATGAAGAAGAAAGCGGCCTCCGCAAGAAGGGGGACCCGGATCGCTCCCCTCGCGGCGTCGCGTCACACGACAGCGCTCGCCGTCGACATCGGATGAATGATCGAGAAGGCCAGGGGACAGCTCGCGCAGGCAGCCAACGCGGCTCTGACGACGCTCTACTGGCAGGTCGGTATGCGGATTCGGGAAGACGTCCTGTATGAGGAGCGTGCCGCATACGGGGCCGAGATTGTCGCCGCTCTGGGGCGGCAATTAGAGGAGCGGTTCGGACGGGGTTTCGGGGAGAAGAATCTCCGTAGGATGGTCCAGTTTGCCGAAGCGTTTCCCGACCGCGAGATTGTCGCAGCGCTGCTGCGACAATTGGGCTGGACCCACTTCACGCTACTCATCCCGGTGAAGGAGCCGCTCAAGCGCGAGTTCTACGCCGAGATGTGCAGGCTCGAGGGATGGAGCACGCGCGCACTGAGGCAGAAGATCGACGGGATGCTCTACGAGCGGACCGCGCTGTCGAAGAGACCCGACCGACTGATCAGGACGGAGCTTCAGGCATTACGCGAGAGCGACAGGATCACACCAGACCTCGTCTTCCAGGATCCGTACCTTCTAGATTTCCTGGGGCTCCGGGATACGTTCAGCGAGAAGGACCTGGAATCGGCGCTGCTTCGCGAGATCGAACGGTTTCTCCTCGAGTTGGGGACGGGGTTCGCCTTCGTAGAGCGGCAGAGGCGGATCATTCTCGACGGCGATGACTACTACATCGACCTTCTGTTCTTCCATCGCCGAATGCGGCGTCTGGTCGTCATCGAGCTGAAGATCGGCGAGTTCAAGCCCGCAGACTCGGGTCAGGTCGAGCTCTATCTGCGCTGGCTGGACCGTCACGAGCGCCAGGCCGGAGAAGAGGCGCCGGTCGCCATCATCCTGTGCGCTGGCAAGAAGAGGGAGACGGTCGAGTATCTCGATCTCGGTCGAAGCGGCATCCACGTTGCCGAGTATCTGACCGAGCTCCCCCCGCGAGAAGTTCTGCGCAAGCGCTTCCACGAGGCGCTAGCGGCTGCAAGGGCGCGACTCGACGGACGCTACGGACTCGAGTCACAGCTAGCGAAACGTCCCGGCAGCTCCCCTCGTGATGGATCGGAATGAGGAAGGCCGTCGCGAGCAAGCCGACGCGAGGGGGCGGTCCGGAGCGGCGCACAGCGAAGGCGGAATTCCTGGTCCGGTCGGGAGGGGTAGGCCCGAAGGGCCGCAGGGGAGGCCGGCCGCGTCCGGTCAACCCTGATCGACGACGGCCGGATCCTGTGTGGCGCAGAGCGCCATCACCGGTGGCCCGCGCGCAGAGCCGGAGGACCGTCTCCTCGTGGCGGCGTCGGGCGGTCAAGAGGATCAGACCCGGACGTCCTCCGGTCCCGCTCTCGGGGCGGGTCGAGCCCAACCGTCTACAACGCGTGGACCGTCCGCTGATCCCACCCGAGGCGATGCGCGAGATCGTCGTGAACGCGCTCATCCACCGCGACTACACCATCGCGGGAGGCGCCATCCTCCTGGCGGAGGTCTTCCACCGCGCCGGGCTGATCGAAAAGTGGGGCAGGGGAACGAATCGCGTGGCGGAGATGTGCAGGGCGGCGGGAATCCCGCCTCCCGATTTCGCCGAGATCGGCGGCGCAGCCGTCGTGACGTTCAAGGTTCCGGTGAGCCAGTTTGGGCCAGGGGCAGAGTCAGGGGCAGAGACGCTCGAGCAGCGGGTCTTGATGCGCCTCGAGGCCGACCCGCGCGTCGCGCACGCAGGACCACTCGGAGGAAAGCGGTGACGAAGAAGCCCACCCGGCGCCCCCCCGTTTTCGTCGGGGCAGGGCATGCCCTCTACGATGCGACCTTCGGGAGGATTCCGAGACGTTTGCCGCCGGGAAGGCGGTAGGCGCCGAAGTCGCGCCGGTCGAGGGTGAAGACGGTCCGAATGTGCTCCCGATCCGCGACGCGGACGAGCGCGGCGTCGGCGAGGCCCATCGGGAGATCGGCATACTTTTCCATCAGCTTCCTCATCCGCGGAACGTCGTCTTCCCCGAGCGCCAGGAGCCGGACAGCGCTGCGCTCGAGCATCTCCCAGACCCCCGCCTGTCCCCTCGGGACGTCCGCGAGGAGATACATCGCCTCCGTGACGGCGGGCCAGACGGTGCCGAGCGGCTCCCGGATGCCCTCGAGCGTTTCCACGCACTCGCGATGGTGGCGATCGTCAGCGTCGATCAGGGCGACGAGCGGTCCCGCGTCGACCAGGATCACCGGGCCTTCCGTTTCTGGCTCAGCATCCGCGCGACCTTTCGCCCGCCGTCGGTGCCTCGATCCGGGTCACCACCCTGAACCGAGCCGAGAAGATCCTGAACGAGGTCCCAGGGACGTGCCGACTCCTTGCCGGCTTCCCGTCCAATCAGGTCGTCGATCGCCTCCCGCACCAAAGCTGACCGCGTCGTCCCACGGCGCACAGCGAGGCGGGAGAGCCTCTCCCGAGTCCTTTCGTCGAGCCTCAGAGCCATCGCGGTGCTCATGTCGGCATTCCTCCGGGAGAAGCGTATCACGCGTCGTGATACACGTTCCCGTTCAGTTTCAGTCCTGCAGGAAGACCCGGACGTCGATCTTCAGCCACCGCCCGCGCCACTCCTTCGACTCGACCCGGCCGAAGATCAGCTTCCCGGCGTCCATGAGACGGGCGATCACCTCGTTCTTCTCCTGCGGCACGAATCCGAGGTCGTGGCCCTTGGCGTCGAGGATCCGGATGGCGAGCGGGTCGTGAGCGTTTTCCGGCTCCCGCCGGAAGACGAGGGAATCTGCCTGCTTCAGCCCGGGCTCGACCTCGGCCAGGTCCCGGTGCGTCGTTCCGGCGACGTGACACTCCATCAGGAAGACCTCGCGCACGAACGGCATCGGAAGGCCACCCGGACCGAAGGACCCCTGGATCAGGGCCAGGAGTGCCGGGTCAATTCGGGCGAGGTCGCTGATCGTCCCCTCCTTCCCGCAGGAGCGCCACCTGCGACGCGAGGGCATCGCGCCAGACGTCCGCCCGGGCGATCTCCGACTCGAGCGCGGCTCGGCGCTCGGCGACCCAGATCGGGTCCCGGACCCGGCTCAGGCGCTCGAATCCGCGCGACCGCTTCCACTCGTCGGTCCGGGCGATCTCCACGGCGACCCGCGCTTCCAGCTCGTCACACCGGCGCTTCCATTCGTCCCGTGCCAGCTCGCCGTCGGACACGGCGGGAGCCTGATCGACGAGAGCGGCCAGGGCCCTCAGCTCCTCGGCATCCCCTCTCGCATAGGCGTCTTTCGCCCGCCGCCAGAGGGCGCTCTCCGACGTCCCGAGGCCGGGGTTCAGGTCGGGATGGAGCTTCCTGGCCAGCAGCCGGAAGAGGCTTCGCACCTCGGCGGCAACTTTCAACGTGACCAGGCTGGCCATCCGCAGGCGGGCGCTCCGGAGGCCGGTCTGCTTCTCCTCGATCTGCCTGGTCCATTCGTCCAGCTCCGCCTCGACCTGCCGCTCGATCTGGCGGAGATCGGGGAGCTGGCCCTGGTTCAGCCGGGCCTGGCTCAGCTCCAGCACGCGCCGTAGGCGCCGGGTCTCCACGTCGAGGCGGAGCCGCGCCAGCTCGAGGTCTCCCAGCTTCACCGCATATTCCGCTTCCAGGTTCGGGAGGATCCTCTCTTCCAGGTCGTCCCGCTCGGTCAGCAGGATGGCCAGCTCGGTCCGGAGCGCTTCCCAGCGCGCTCTCATGGCGGCGAGCTCCGGGGGAATGGCCAGCGAGCCGGGGAGGGCGGTCCGGGGGGCATGTATGGTCACGCGTGATTCTCCCATCTTGGGAGCTCTCCCCGGGGCGAGTGAAGCCTCGTCTCCTCGGCTCTCTTTCAACGACGAAAACACAAAACGCAGCCCTGACCCTCGCGTCTCGCTTTCCGGCTGGCCTTGATGTTGCCCGCCAGGACTGGCAGACTCTTGCCATGGTCAGTGCCACCGCGAACTTCCACCTTCCTCTTCCCGGTCCCCTGCGGCTCCGGCTGCGGGAAGCCGCCAGCCAGGAAGGGGTTCCGGCAACTCTCATCGCTCGCAGGGCTCTGGAGGAGTGGCTCGATGCGAGGGCCCGGGAGACGCTCGCGAGCGAGATCGCCCGGTACGCGGCCGACGTGGCAGGGACCCCCGACGACCTCGATCCGGCCCTGGAGGCTGCCTCCATCCGGACCTGGGTCGACGCGGAGCGGAAGCGAAGATGACCCGGGGAGAGGTCTGGTGGGCGATCCTCGAGCCTCGCTCCCGCTCCGAGCAACGAGGCCGGCGTCCGGTCGTGGTCGTCTCCCACGACGCCTTCAACGAAACACCCGGCTGGATGTCCGTCATCGTCGTGCCCCTCTCGACGTCCACGGCGCAGGCCCGGCGCGGGCCGACCGCGGTGGCTCTGCCGCGGGGCAGCGGAGGGCTGAAGATGGAGAGCACCGCTCTTTGCCACCAGGTCACGACGCTCGACCGGACCAAGCTGGTCGAGAGGTCCGGCGTCCTGGGCGCTCGAACGCTCGAGACGGTGGAGCGGGGCCTTCGGGCTGCGATGGACCTTCGTTGACCGCCATCCCACCCGCGACGCGCTCCCTTCTCGAGAAGACCGCGGTCGACAACGGGTTCGACCGGGAAATACCGGGAGAGGGGGAATGGGTCTCCTTCGTCAGCACTCAGGTCCCTCTCCGGATCTGGCTCGGCGCGGACTCGGGGAACGGGCTCGTCGCGGCCGTCTCCCGGAGAAACGTGGCGAAAGCCCTCGGGGGCCACGGACGGCTCTTCGCCGATCCTCGCTCCCTGCCAGTCGGGGCCGCGACGGCCCTGTCGGTCCCCGATCTACCCTCGCTCCACCGGCTCGTCCGCCGAGCCTTCCAGCTCTCGCGGACCCTGCCGGACGAGCTGCTCCAGACGTTCCGGCGCCAGACGGCCGCGCTTCCCGCTTCCACCGAGGCCGAGAGGCTCGTCGTCGAGCGGGTCGGGCAGGACCTCTTCCGCGGAGGCCTCCTCGACTACTGGGACGGGACCTGTGCCGTGACGGGGCTCGCCGTGCCGGAGCTGCTTCGCGCCAGCCACATCAAGCCGTGGGCGGCCTGCGCCACCGACGCCGAGCGCCTCGACGTCTTCAACGGGCTTCTCCTCGCACCCCACCTCGACGCCGTCTTCGACCGCGGCCTGATCACGGTGGAGGACGACGGGTCCGTCGCCATCTCCTCGCTCCTGGATCCCGGTGCCAGGCGCGTCCTGGGCCTGGATGCCCCGCTCCGGGTGCGCTCGCTGGAAGAGGCGCATCGGGCGTACCTCCCGTGGCACAGGGAGAGGGTCTTCCTCCGCTGATCGGGCGATTCCTCGTCGGGCAGGTGGACGTCGGTCAGGGTGAAGAAGGAGAGAAGGCAAGGCCTGGGGTCGCTGCACGCCTCGAGCTGCACCTCTGATCGAGGAGGGTCTGCTCGAGAGGCCGGGCAGGGTCGCGGTGCGGACCCGCCCCGACCCACCGTTCGCCCGGTCGTGAAGGGTCGCTCCCTCGGTGGCCGTCATCCCGAGGCCGTCGTGTATGCGTGGATCCAGGAGAGCTCTTCGGCCCGGGCCTCCGGTAGACTTTCAGCTCCGGCCAGAAGAGAGAGGTCCCCATGCCCCTCGTCCGCATCGACGTCCTCGAGGGACACACCCCCCGGCAGAAAGTGGAGATCGAGGCGGGGCCGTGCCGCCTCAGGCGGTGGCGGATGACCGACCTCGACGCGCTCCTCCGCCACGCCGACAACCCCGCCGTGGCGCGCAACCTGCGCGACCTCTTCCCGAGCCCGTACACGCGCGCCGACGCGAGGGAGTGGCTCGGCGACCCGCTCCACGACGTGGTCCCGCTCTCGACGTTCGCGATCGAGGCGGACGGCGAGGCGGTCGGCGGGATCGGCCTCGTTCCGGGCCGAGACGTCGAGCGCTTCTCGGCCGAGATCGGCTACTGGCTGGGGGAGGCGGTCTGGGGGCGGGGTCTCGCCACGGCCGCGCTCCGCGCCGCGACGGAGTACGGCTTCGCGCGGCTCGGCCTCCGGCGGATCTTCGCCCTCCCGTTCGCCACCAACGCCGGCTCATCGCGCGTTCTGGCCAAGGCCGGCTACCGGCTGGAGGCCCGCCTCGCCGACAGCGCCTTCAAGGAAGGGCGGTTCGTCGACCAGGAGCTCTGGGCGGCGCTCGCCCCGACCTGGCGGGGGATACTGCCGGGATGACGAGCCCGACCCGCAGCCTGCTCTTCGCCGCGGCCTTTCTCGCCGCCCTTCCGGCACTCGCCGCTCCCCCGTCCGGGACTGCCGAGCCGCGCCCGATCACGCGGCAGGAGATCGCCGCGCACCTGAAGTTCCTTTCCCGCGACCTGCTGGAGGGGCGGGGCGTCGGGACGCGCGGGGGGCGCCTCGCGGAGAGCTACCTCGAGTCGGTCTTCCAGCGAAACGGCCTCGCCCCCGCGTTCGGGGAGAGCTACCGGCAGGAACTGGAGCTGCGGCGCGTCGTCCCCGACCCGGCGATGACCCTCGTGGCCGAGGGGAAGAGCGGGACGTTGTCGCTCGGGATGCTGGGGACCGACTTCGTCGCCACCTTCCCGAAGCCGGAGACAAAGGGGCGCGTCGAAGCCGACCTCGTCTTCGCCGGGTACGGGATCGAGGCGCCGCCGTGGCAGTGGGACGACTTCAAGGGGGTCGACGTGAAGGGGAAGGTCCTCCTCGTCCTGGCGGGGGAGCCGGGCGGAGACGCCCCCGCCCTCTTCGAGGGGAAGGCGTTGACCTACTTCGGCCGCTGGACGACGAAGTTCGAGATGGCGGCCCGCAGGGGAGCCGCGGGAGTCCTGCTGGTCCATTCCGTGGCGGGAGCCGGCTATTCGTGGGACGTCGTCCGGAACGGCTGGACACGGGGGAGCTCCTTCGACCCGGGCCGCAAGGATCTCCTCGACCTCCTCGGCTGGCTCTCCGAGGCAAAGGCGGGAGAGCTGCTCCGGAAGGCGGGGCTCGACCTGGCCGCGCTCCGGAAGAGCGCCGAGACGCGGGCGTTCAGGCCGGTCCCTCTCGGCCTGAAGGTCGTGGCGTCCGCCCGCCCGACGTACGAGACGGCCCGCACGGCGAACGTGGCGGGAGTGGTCCGGTGCGGCAAGCCCGGCGCGCCGGTCGTCGTCGTCAGCGCGCACCACGATCACCTCGGCGTCGGGAACCCGGAGAACGGCGACGCGATCTACAACGGCGCGATCGACAACGGCTCCGCCCTCGCAGCGATGCTGGCGCTCTCCCGCTTCTTCGCGGAGCGGACGCCGGGAGGGGTCGACCTCCTCTTCCTCGCTCCCGCCGCGGAGGAGGAGGGGCTGATCGGGTCGGCCTACTTCGCCCGGAACCCGCCCGTGCCGTCGGCGCGGATCGCGGCCGATTTCAACCTCGAGATGACGGCGGTCTGGGGGGAGGCGAAGGACCTCGTCGCGATCGGGGCTCGGCACAGCGAGCTACAGGACGTCATCGAGACCGTCGCGAAGCGGCACGGCATGGCCGTGACGCCTGAGGCGAACCCGGAGCAGGGCTTCTTCTTCCGGTCGGACCAGTTCAGCTTCGCGCGGGCGGGGATCCCGGGGGCCTGGATCGACCTGGGCGACGACCTGGCCGGGAAGCCGGCGGGGACCGGAAAGGCCCTCCGGGACGCCTACCGCACGGGCCGGTACCATCACCCGAACGACGAGTTCGACCCGGCCTGGGAGCTGACGGGAACGGTCCAGCTCTCTGGCCTGTTGACGGAGATGGTCGACGAGATAGACCGGCGCGGCGGCCGGATCGCCTGGAAGCCGGGCGCTCCGTTCTCGCGCTGACGGACGGGGAGGTTCCTGGAATCGTGCGAATCGGGATCGATCAGGGGGGAACGAAGATCGAGGCGATCGCCCTCGGCAGCGCCGGCGAGGAGCTGGCGCGGAGGCGCGTCCCGACGCCGCGGAGCTACGAGGAATCGCTCGAGGCCCTCGCGCTCCTCGTGGGCGAGATGGAGCACCTGGTGGGGGAGCTCGGAACGGTGGGGGTCGGGATGCCTGGCGCGATCTCCCCGGCGACCGGTCTCGTCAAGAACGCGAACTCCACGTGGCTGAACGGGCGTCCGTTCGCGGACGACCTCCGGCGGCGGCTCGACCGTCCCGTCCGCCTGGCCAACGACGCCAACTGCTTCGCCCTCTCGGAGGCCTCGGACGGCGCCGCGGCCGGGGCCGGGGTCGTCTTCGGCGCCATCGTCGGGACCGGAACGGGGGGCGGCGTCGTGGTGGGAGGGCGGGTCCTCACCGGCCCGAACGCCGTGGCCGGCGAGTGGGGACACAACCCGCTGCCGTGGCCCGAGCCGGATGAGCTGCCGGGACCCGCCTGCTACTGCGGGAAGCGGGGCTGTATCGAGACCTGGCTCTCGGGGCCGGGTCTCGCGCGGGACCACTCCCGGGAGTCGGGGGTGGCGACTCCTCCCGCCGCCATCGCCGAGGCCGCGGAGAGGGGAGACGGAGCGGCCGAGGGGGCGCTGGTGCGCTACGAGGGACGGATGGCGCGGGCCCTCGCCTCCGTGATCAACGTCCTCGACCCCGACGTGATCGTCCTGGGCGGGGGCCTGTCGAACCTCTCGCGCCTCTACCGGACGGTGCCGCGGCTGTGGGGGAAGTGGGTCTTCTCCGACCGAGTCGACACCCGCCTCGTCCCGCCCCGGCACGGAGACTCGTCTGGGGTGCGTGGGGCGGCGTGGCTCTTCTCGGCCGACGAATCCCGGCGGGCCTTCGGTTCTTGACGCTCGCACGGTGACGCATCATGATGCCTCCATGAGGACCACCGTGACGCTCGAGGAAGACCTCGTCGCGAAGCTGAAGGAGTACGCGCATCGCAGGAAGACCTCGTTCAAGGAGGCGCTCAACGCGGTGCTGCGCCGGGGCCTGACCGTGCCGGGAGCGGCACCGGCAAGGCGCCGGTTCAAGGTCGAGGCCCATCCGGGCCGCTTCAGGACCGGGATCGACCCGGGCAAGCTGAACCAGCTGGTGGATGAGCTCGAGACGGAAGACTTCACGGGCGAGGTCAGGACCGGGCGATGATCCTCCCGGACGTCAACCTGCTCGTCTACGCCTACAACCGGCACGCTCCCCATCACGCCGCAGCCCGGGAGTGGTGGGAGGAGCTTCTGAACGGTCCCCGTCCCGTCGGAATTCCCTGGGCCGTCGTCTGCGGCTTCGTCCGGCTGATGACCCACCCCGTCGTTCTCGACCCTCCCCTCGAGCCGGGCCGAGCACTTCACCACGTCCGCTCGTGGTTCGACCGCCCGCTCGTCGAGGTGCTGGAGCCTGGGCCCGGGCATCTCGAGATCCTGGAGAGGCTGCTGGGCGCTGCAGGGGTGGCCGCCAACCTGACCACGGATGCTCATCTCGCGGCGATCGCCATCGAACATCACTGCGAGCTCCATTCGAGCGACACCGACTTCGCGAGGTTCCCCGGCCTCCGCTTCAGGAATCCGCTCTAGCGCCGACTCCGCCTGCCGGCGGGGAAATCACCGAGGAGCGAGCGAAGGCGCCCGGCGGCGCGCCAGCCTGCCACCTGGGTGCTACGCTTTCCCCCGTCCCCGAGGCCACATGACGGACCTCGAACAGTTCCTCGCCCGCTGGAGCGGCTCCGAAGGGAGCGAGCGGGCCAACGCCCAGCCGTTTTTGTGCGAGCTCTGCGAAGTGCTCGGCGTGGAGAGACCCCGGTCGGCCACGGGTGACCCGGAGAAGGACGACTTCGCCTTCGAGCGGGACGCGACGCTCCTCCACGCCGAAGGGCAGCCGACACTCGGGAAGATCGACCTCTACAAGGCGGAGCACTTCCTCCTCGAAGCCAAGCAGGGGGCCGCCCCCGCCTCCCGCTCCGGGAAGGTCACCGGGAAGGTCCGCCGCGATACGAACGCCTGGCACGGGATGATGACCGACGCGAAGGCGCAGGCGACCAAGTACACGCTCTCGCTGGAAGACCCGCCCCCGTTCCTGATCGTCTGCGACATCGGATACGCCTTCTGGCTCTACGCCTGCTTCGACGGATCCCGCGCCTGGCACCCCTTCCCGAACGCGGCCTCGTACCGTTTCTTCCTCGAGGACCTTCCCGCCTGGCTGCCGACTCTGAAGGCGATCTGGACCGACCCGCTTTCGCTTGACCCCGCGCGCCGGACCGCCGCGGTCACCCGCGAGGTGGCCGCGAAGCTGGCCGAGCTGTCGAAGGAGCTGGAGAGCGCCGGGCACCGCCCCGAGACGGTCGCCACCTTCCTGATGCGGGCGATCTTCACGATGTTCGCCGAGGACGTGAAGCTGCTCCCGGAACAGCTCTTCACGAGGAGCCTGAAGGAGCGGTGGATCCCCGCGCCGGAGCGATTCCCGGCCGACATTCAGGCCCTCTGGCTGGCGATGAATCACGGCCGGGACTTCGGCTTCGAGGGGAAGCTCCTGAAGTTCAACGGCGGCCTCTTCGCCGCTCCACAGGCACTCCCTCTCACGAAGGGCCAGCTGGAGAAGCTGCTGGAGGCCTCCAGCTGCGACTGGAAGGACGTGGAGCCGTCGATCTTCGGCACGCTGCTCGAGCGCGCGCTCGACCCGAAGGAGCGGCACGCCCTGGGCGCCCACTACACGCCGCGCGCCTACGTGGAGCGCCTCGTGAAGGCGACGGTGGAGGAGCCCCTCCGGGCCGAGTGGGACGTCGTCTGCACCCAGGTGAGGATCCTTCGAGAGGAGGGGAGCCCGGCGAAGTGCGCCTTGAATGCGCCGCTGAAAATCTTCCGTTTAGGCATACTGGCTCCTTTCGTCGAAGCCCTCTGCCTTTGACTTATCTCAGTGTCCGAAAAACCGGGAGCACCACACGGCGACGATCCATCCGTCCTCGGCCTTTTCTAACACGACGTGGAAGGGCATCGCCCGGCCTCCTGAGCGATCAGTTTGCCACGAGTCCTATACTTCCTGAGATGTCAGGCTCCGATGTCCAGGCCAATCAATGGCTTCGGCAGTGGAAGTCGGCCGGTCCGGCGCTCGCGGAGGTCAGGAAGCGAGAGCTTCGCGAGCTGACCGACGAGGAAGCGCTCCGGGCGTCGGAGGCCGTTCTGTCGATCCCGGCCCCTCCCGTCTCGCCGGAACGCTGGACCACCTCGGGTCTCGTCGAACAGCAGGCCTGGTTTCACCGGCTCCGGCTGCGATGAACCCGGTCTTTGGCGCCGCGCGGGAAATCCAGGAGTTCTGCCTTTCCCGGACCTGGCGGTTCTGCATCATCGGGGGTCTTGCCGTTCAGCGCTGGGGCGAGCCCCGGTTCACCCGTGACGTGGATCTCACGGTGCTCACGGGCTTCGGGGGCGAGGAGCGGTACGTCGACGAGCTGGTCGCCGGGTTTCGCGTCCGGATTCCCGATGCTCACGACTTCGCGTTGCGCCACCGCGTCGTCCTGCTCTCCAGCTCGGAGGGAATCCCGATCGACATCGCGCTGGGTGCGATGCCGTTCGAGGAAGCCGCGATCGGCCGGGCGTCGAGCTACGAGGTCGCGCCGGGGCTCGGGCTGACGACCTGCTCCGCCGAGGACCTGGTCGTGTTCAAGGCTTTCGCAGGGCGCGACCATGACTGGTCAGACATCGAGGGGATCGTCGCCCGACAGGGACCTCGTCTCGACGTCGCTCTGGTCTGGCGCGAGCTCCTTCCGCTCCTCGAGCTCAAAGAGGACGCAGTCGCGGCGCCGAGACTGGGCCGTCTCCTCGGCGAACCCCGGCGAGTTTCCTAGCGGGAGCTTGTCCGGGTAAGCGGCCCTTCCCATTCCCCGGGCAGGCCGCTCCGAACAAAAAGAAAAAAGGGACCCCGAAGGCCGCGGGGATCGGCGCCTTTCGGCCCGCCGACCCCCCCGCCTCCCGGGGTCCCGTTTCTCGGGATCAGTCCTCTACTCGGAGAGGATCAGGATCTCGACGCGCCGGTTCTCGGCGCGGCCAGCCTTCGTCTTGTTGTCCGCGATGGGCTTGGTCTTGCCGAAGCCGGCGGTCTGGATCTTCGAGCCGTCGATACCCTTCTTGAGCATCCACTCCTTCACGGACGCGGCCCGCTTCTCGGAGAGCTTCTGGTTGTAGGCGTCGGTGCCGATCGAGTCGGTGTGCCCCTCGAGGGAGACCTTGAATCCGGGGTACTTCTTGAGGAACTCGCGCCCCTTCTCGAGCTCGGCCTCGTCCACCTTCTTCGGCGTCGTCTTGTCGAAGTCGAAGTTGACGTGGATGGCCAGGCGGTCGATGACCTTCGAGGCCACGGTGACCTTCGTCGAGGCGTCCTTGGTCCCGCCAGGACCGGCGGCGACGATCGAGTAGGTGGTCGTCTTGTCGGGGCAGACCTTCTTGGAGCCGTTCGGCTCGACGCTCCCGACACCCTGGTCGATGTTGACGCTGGTGGCGTTCGCCGACGTCCAGAGCAGCGTCGTGCACTCGCCCTGCTTGAGGGAGGCCGGGGTGGCCGCGATGGAGACGGCGACGGCGGCCGGCGCTGCCGCCACCGCGACGACGGGCTGCGGCGCTGGAGCGGGGACGGGCGTGGGCCTGGGCGGACAGAGGGCGGCCGTCTTCGCGAGCGCCTCGTTGGCAATGGCAATCGCCTTGGCCGTCTCGCACTTGCACATGGTGTGCGCCAGGGCCCTCAGCTTGTCCGCGGCACCGTACTCGTCGGGACAGTCCTTGTCCTTCCCGGCCGCCTTCGCCGCGGCAAGGGCCGCATCGGCGTTCGTCACCTCCTTGGGGGTCGCCGCGAAGCACCCGACGAGCGTGGTCAGGGAGGTGAGGATCGCAGCCGTGGAAAGCAGTGATCTCCGGATTCTGTGGTTCAACATCCAGCACTCCTTCTTCTGAGGGGGCATCGGCATCTCTTCGATGACCCGGTTTCATGGTGACCCGCGGCGTTCAGGAATTCAAATAGAGGACGCGGTCTCTCCGGGATCGGATTCCGAAGGCGCTTCCGGACAGCCATTTCTTTCTCCGTGCCCACGCGGGCAATTCCCGGGGTGACGTTCTGGGGCTCGCCGGGCATTCTACGGGAGTCTCTCGATCCGTTGGGTGGCCTGCTGCAGGGCCCCGATCCCGCTGATCCCACCGATCCGTCCGATCCAGCCGATCCAGCCGACCGCGACGAACCGGGACGGCCCTCGCCTCTGGCGCGCCCGGAGAGGCTCCTGGAGCCCGAAAGCTAGTGCTCCGGCGGCGTTCCGTCCCGCGGCGGCCGGACGAACTCGAGGGGCGATTTCAGGAAGCGCCGGCCGATCTGGCGGAGGATGCCGAACAGCTCTTCGGTGGGCACGTCGTACGCCCTCGCGGCGCTCCCGAGAGAGAGGGCGAAGCTGACCGAGAGGTTCAGGACGAACATCACCGCGATCCCGGTGGTTGCGAGGAGGAACCACCCGTCGGCCTGCCAGTCCCGGCCCAGGCTCGACCCGGCGATCGCGAGGATGCCGGTGTTGAGGGTGACGTGCCGGACGTCGAGTGGCAGCCCGGTGAAGCGGCCGATGGCGGGCGTCATACCGAGCAGGAAGCCGAGGGAGACGTTGGTCGCCCAGCCGGAGGCGTTGCGGGCGAAGACCTTCGCGGCCCGCTCCATCCTCCGGCGGCCCAGGACCTGTCCGAGGGGATGGTGGGCGATGCCGTCCGGGATCCGGTGGTAGACCGACCAGTTGTCGAACCACCCCCCCGCCACGCTCCCGAGCCACAGCAGGACGCCGGTCAGGGCGGCATAGAAGACCGTTCCGGAGTTGACCGGGCTGAGGCTCCCGAGGATGTCGAGGGCCTCCTCCTGGCCGAGCCAGGAGTGGCCGAGGAGGAGCGCGACGAGGCGGTCGAAGACCAGGGCTCCGAGGCCGACGGCGAGGACGTTCGCGACGGCGGCGGCCAGCTGGGAGCTGGTGACCCGGGCGAAGGTCCCCGCGATCTTCCCCTCCCGGTCCGCCCCTTCCGAGTCGCGCAGGATGCCGGCCAGGTGGGCGGCGGTCATCGCCGGCTGCTTGGTGGCCAGGATCAGCCCGAAGTGCTGGAGGAGGACGAAGCTGACGGCGTAGTTGAAGCCGTAGAGGAGCCCCTCGGGCCCGGCCGGCAGGTGCCAGCCGTGGATGGCCGCCTTGATCGCGGCCGTCCCGACGGTCAGGGCGCCGCCCAGGGCCGCCGCGCGCCAGATCTCGCGGTACTCCTTCCGGTCGTGGGCGACGTAGTGCTCGCCCGTCTCCCCGGAGCGGTCGACGATCTTCCGCCCGAGGAGGTGGAGGTTCCAGCTGAAGAGCTGCCAGAGGCTCCGGTCCTGGTGGGTGTAGAGGAAGAGCCGCGAGAGGAGCCGGTGGATGGCGCGGGACCGCTCCGGACCGTCGGGCGCCTCGAGGATGTCGGTCATCAGCGCCATCCGCGTCAGGCAGCGGTCGATGACCTCGAGCGAGAAGACGATGTCGACGTTGACGCCCGCCGTCTCCAGGTGCTGCTCGACGACCCGGGCTTCCTTGCGGCACTCTCCCGAGACGCGCCGGAAAGCCGCCGCCGCCGCGGTCGTCGCCACGTCCCCGCCCTCCGTCCACGCCGAGAGGAGGCCCTCCCCGGCGGCCTCGATGCGGTGGAACGGGGACTTCGAGACCGGCCCGGGAGTCGCGCGGGTCCGGACCTTCTCGGACAGCCCTTCCGCTTCGACGCGCATCAGGAGGAGGCGGAAGCCGTCCGCGAACGCGATGCGAACCCCGGCCCAGGCCTCGGGGGGTGGAGCGCCGGCGAAGAGCCGGACGAGGCGGTGGACGACGTCGAGCGGGAGGTCGCGGAACCGTTCCACGCCGCTCTCCGACCTGAAGAGCCGCCGGGCGAAGTGCGCCAGGTCGGTGTCGTTCCGGGGGGCCGGTACGAGCCGGGAGGAGAGCCGGTCGCCGAATTCGGCGAGGAACCCCCGGTGACCGGGAATCCCCGCGCTCCCCAGGAGGTTCGTCGCGTCCGTTTCCGAGAGGAACGCCCCGAACGCGGCCCCGAAGCGGGCCCTCAGGTCGTCCGACGACTCGAGGAGGGCGGCGAGCCGCGCGGGAAAGCTCTCCCCCGGCGCCCCGTCCGGGCCGGCCTCTGCCGACCGGAAGAGCCGGAGCAGCGCGTCCACCCGGCCGGCGGCGTCCTCTGCCGTGGAGAACGCCGCGAGCCGTGCCCGCTCCAGGAGGGCCGATCGCGAATCGGAGTCCGGGTTCATCTGTCCGGGAATTGTAGAGGCTGCTCTTCCCGCGGTTCGCCAGCCGCGATCAGCTCTTCCGGGCCGGCGGGAAGTTCGCGAAGAGCTGCCTGGCGATGCCGATCGCCTTCTTCTCCCGCTCCTCGGGGTAGAGGGTCGTCGAGATCTCGTCCTTCACGAGGCCGCGCCAGAGGAGGGCCTTCGACCTCGAGTCGACGAGGTCGATCAGGAGCGTGCCGATCGGGATGGCGCGGACCGTCGTCACCGTCGGGCCTCCCCAGCCCCAGCCGTACCAGCCGATCGTGTCGTAGCCGTAGGTCTCGAACCGGAGCTCGGTGTCGAGGACGAAGTGGACGAAGATGTCGAGGTCGCCGCCGCTCTCGGCGTACCTGAGCCCGCGTCCCTCCAGGGCGGTCTGGATGGCGTATTCCACGCTGCGGCGCGCCACCGGGTCCCTCGGCTTCGAGCCCTCCTTGAAGTCGAAGGTCCTGTAGCCGGAGAAGTCGGTCCCCGGGTTGAAGTCGGTGCTCATCTCGAGTGTCGAGCAGCCGAGAGCCGCCACGGCGGCGACGAGGAGGAGGGTGCGCGAGAGCTTCATCGGTCGAGCGTACCAGGTCCGCCGGGGCCGCTCGCCTGGTCAGAACTTGTACGACGCCGAGTAGAGGATGCCGATGTTGCTGATGGTGTACTTGCTCACCGTCACCTCGGTGCCGCCGAGGATCGGGACGGTCCGCTCTCCGGAGCTCCCGAACTGGTAGGTCAGCCCGAGGGAGCCGGCGATGTGGAAAGCCTCGCCGCTGACCCCGATGGTGGCGGAATAGAGGTCCACCCTGCTGAAGAAGGAGTCGGCCGGTGCGACGGGGGAGCGGTCGGTCGCGAAGCCGCCGTGGAGCTGCCACGTTCCTTTGTCGTCCAGGGCGACGCGTCCCCCGAGCGAGACGTTCCAGGTGCTCTGGAGCGCGAAGACCCGGTCCGGGAAGGGGCTCTTCGTGATCACCACGGGCGTCCCGTCGCCCGGGTCGCTCAAGTAATACATGCTGGCCGGGCTGCTGAAGCCGGGGTAGGCCGCGACCGCCGACTGCCACTTCAGGTCCAGCTCGACCTCCACCCTCTTCGTGACCCAGGCGACACCGAGAGCGGTCTCGAAGGGGAGCTTGTACCGGAACTTCATCGTCTCGGAGTCGAGAAACGAGGCCTGCGCCGACGCGCCGCCGCTCATCACGGCGCCGTCCGCCGCGTAACTGGCCCCCGGGAGGATCTGGACGCCGGGAGTCCTCACGGCCAGTCCGAGCTTGATGGAGGGGGAAGCGTCGAGCTGGGCCCCGAGGCCGAGGCGAAGCATCCCCTGGCTCCCGGTGATCCGGTTGGAGCCGATCGCGGTGTCGACGGACGTCGGGGAGGGCTGTTGCCGGACGCTCGCCATCGTGACGCTGCGGAGGCTGAGGACGTCCCCGAGGAGGGAGGCACCGAGGCGCAGGCTCGCGCCGTCGGTCCAGCCCGCGGAGACGCCCACGGTCGTCCGGTCGAAGGAGGAGTCGGCGGAGAACGCCGTTCGGGAGGGGACGGGCGCGATCCCGAAGACCTCCGAGTCGGTCTCCTGCGACCAGGCCGCCGTCCGGATCACCGAGAGGCCGACGGTCCACGAGGTCGTGTGGAACGCGTTCTTGACGACGACGCCGACGGCCGCGGGAATCTGCTGGGTCCCTCCCCCGCTACCGGTCGTCCCTTCCGGCAGGACGCTGAGGAAGCGGAACGCCCCGGCGCTGACGCTGGCGGACGACTGCGTGGAGCGGGCGAGGCCGGCCGGGTTGAACCAGGGGGCGGTCGAGTCGTTCGCCCGGGCCGCGAAGGCGTTCCCCTCGAGGCCGGCCACGGCCCCCACGGGAAGGCTCTCGTTGTTCGGCAGGAGGACGTTGGGAGGAAGGGAGAGCACGCTCTGGGCCCAGGCCGGAGCCGTGCCGCAGCAGAGGACGAGAACGACCAGGGCGACGCTCTGACGCGCCAGACGGAAAACACTCATGAGACCCTCCCCCGCACCGTGCCGGTTCCAGGACGGGAGGAATCTTACCTCCCCGGAACCGCCGGCCGCGGACAGCTTCTTCTCCGCTCAGACCGCCCGCAGCAGCAGCTCCAGGCTCCCGGCCAGGCGGACGACCGCTTGCCAGTCGGACGAGATGATCTCCTGGGTGTGGGCCAGGCTGTTCCGGAGCGACTGGAACTCGGCGAACGCCTCGTCGGCCCTCCTCTTGGACTGGAAGCCGAGCTGCGCGGGGCGGCCCGGCGTCTTCAGGAGGACGGTGGCCTTGTCGGCGAACTGGAGGCAGTCGGCCAGCTCGCAAATCCTGCCGCGGCGGAGGCGCTCGCCCCACAGCTCCCTGGCCCGGGCGACCCGCTCCTCGGAGAGGGCCTTCACCCAGGAGTCGTCCGGGTACTCCTCGCGGAGCCTCGCCGACATGGCCATCTCGAGGATCGTGACCATGCCGAAGAGCCACATCCTCACCGGCGGCTTCTCCAGGTCGTCGAACGTCACGATGTAGCCGACGGACCCGAGCGACGAGACGAAGCAGCGGCCGTTGGCGTGGAGCGACTGGATCGTCCCGGCGAGAGACGACTCTTCGGTCACGAGGTCGTCGGCCTCGAACGGGTGGAGAGAGTCCCCCAGGTCCCCTTCGAAGAGCTCCTCGCGGAGCGCGTACCCGGCGACGAAGCCGTCCTTCCGGACTCCGACGAGGTCGAAGGCCTCCGTCTCGAGGACCTCCCGGACGGCGGCGGCGGGCTGGCCGGCGTCGAAGGAGCAGAGCGGCTCGGCGATGTCCATGACGGAGAAGCCGTGCAGGAAGAGCCGGCGGAGCCTGGCAGCTCCCGGGCCGTGCGGGCGCGGGAACAGCGGCGCGACGGTCGGGAGGTCGGGGGACGCCGGGGGAGGGGCGGGGTCTTCAGTCATTCGTCCTCAGGAACCGGAGGATCCGGTCGTTCACGCGGTCGGGAGAGTCAAGGTGGACCCAGTGTCCGGCGTCGGGAATCCGCTCGATCCGGAGGTCGTGGACCCAGGCGTCGAGCCCCTCCGTGAGGCGGACACCGAGGTGCGGGTCCTTTTCGCCCCAGATCAGGAGGGCGGGGAGGTCGAACTTTCCGGGAGGCCGGGGAGCGCGGCACCGGAAGGCGGCGCGGTAGTAGTTCAAAGCGGCGGTCATCGCCCCGGGCTCGCTCCAGGCCTGCCGGTACTGCGCGATCAGGGCCGCCCGGCCGGGGTCGCCCCGGAGCGCCCTCGCCAAGAGGCGCGAGAGCCCCGCGTACCCGTCCCTCCGGAGGAGCGCCTCGGGAAGGGCCGGCAGCTGGAAGAAGAACATGTACCAGGAGCGGCGGAGCTGGCGGAGCGTCTGGAAGTCCCGGAGCAACGCCTTCGGGTGGGGCGAATTCAGGATCACGATCCGCTCGGCGAGCCCGGGGGCGTACCGCGGCACGTTCCAGGCGATCGCCCCGCCCCAGTCGTGCCCCACGACGGCGGCGGCGGTGCGCGCCCCCTCGGCGCGGACGACCGCCGCGACGTCGCCGACGAGGAGGTCGATCCGGTAGCTCCCGATCCCCGCGGGCTTCGGGGACGAGCCGTACCCGCGCAGCTCCGGCGCCACGACGCGGAAGCCCGCCGCCGCGAGCGGGCCGACCTGTCTGCGCCAGGTGAGCGGGAGGTCGGGGAAGCCGTGGAGCAGGACGACGAGGGGCGCCCCGCGGGGGCCGGCCTCGAGCGCCGGCATCAGGGCCCGCGCCAGCCCCGGACTCCGTGGGGCCGGTAGGGTTTCTCGAGGGTGGCGGTCTCCTCGTCCAGGACCCACGGGCGCCAGCCGGAATCGCCGTAGCTCATGCACCCGAGGCAGAGGCGGGAGACGGTGACGCCGGTCTTGCCGAGCTTCGTGTACTTCACGACGCGATCCTCCCGAGCGACCGGGCGAGCCGGTCGAGGTCGCCGAGCGTGTTGTAGTGGACCGCCCCGACGCGGACCATGCCGCCCGTCTCCTCGACTCCGAGCTTCTCCGAGAGGGAGAGGGCGTAGTAGTTGCCGTCCCACGCGGCGATGCCGTCCCGGTCCAGCTCCTCACAGACTTCGCGGGGCGCGTGGCCCTCGAGGGTGAAGGAGAAGGTCGGGACCCGGTCGGCGAAGCGGGCGCGGTCGGTGATCCCCCGGAGCCTCAGCCCCCGGATCGCCCCGAGCCGGTCGGCGAGGCCGGCCGTCAGCGCCGCCTCCTGCTCCCGGATCGCCTCCATTCCCGCCTTCAGTGCGAGGCGGCGGCCGGAGAAGCGGGGCGCGAGGCGCTCCCGGAAGGGGGCGCCGAACGTGTCGCCGATCCAGGCGAGGTACTCGATCGCCCCGAGCATCCCGGCGACCGCCTCGAAGCTCTGCGTCCCGGTCTCGAACTTGTCCGGCGGGAGGTTCCCGGCCGGGCGGACCTTGTAGGCGGTCAGCGAGTCCAGGAGGTCGTACCGGCCCCAGAGGAGCCCGAGGTGCGGCCCGAAGAACTTGTACGCGGAGCAGGCGAGGAAGTCGCACCCGATCGCCTGGACGTCGATCGGCCCGTGGGGGGCCCAGTGGACCGAGTCGACGAACGAGAGGGCCCCCGCCTCGCGGGCGATCCGGCAGGCCCCCGCGACGTCGTTCACCGTCCCCGCGGCGTTCGAGGCCCAGCCGACGGCGACGAGCTTCGTCCTCGGGGAGACCACCGAGCGGAGGGCCTCGAGGCTCCAGGTGCAGTCCGACGGGTCGACGTCGACCCACCGGACGACGGCCCCCCGGTCCTCGGCGATCAGGAGCCACGGGGCGACGTTCGCGTCGTGGTCGAGGCGCGTCACGACGATCTCGTCGCCCGGGACGAGGGTCCTGGCGAGGCTCCGGCCGAGGTGGAGCGTCAGCGTCGTCATGTTCGGCCCGAAGACGATCTCCTCGGGGCGGGGAGCGTTCAGGAAGTCGGCCGCGGCGGCGCGCCCCTCCGCCACGGTCGCGTCCGACTCCCGGCTCGCCTTGAACGCCCCTCCGTGGTTCGCGTTCGTCGACTTGAGGTAGCGCTCCATCCGCCAGAGGGCGCCCCTCGCGATCTGCGTTCCGCCCGGGTTGTCGAGGAAGACGGTGCCGGTGGCCAGCGCCGGGAAGCGGGTCCGGACGAGGTCGACGTCGATCACGGGCGGAATTATCTCCC
>CAIMWE010000226.1 GCA_903845115.1 uncultured Acidobacteriota bacterium
GATCCCCCGCCGGCCCCTCCCTCCGAGAAACTTCCCATCCAGCTGTAGTCGCCCGCCCCACCTTGGGCGGGCGACGGCCCGTCCTCCGGCTTCCTTCGGGTCGCCGGGCCATGCCGGCGGTCTTCCCCAGCGGTCTCCCGGCAGCACCTTCCGCCGCCTACGCATGGCTGCCGAAGGGACACTGTGAATCGAGACGGCCATGACGTCAACTCGGGAGAGGGACGGACGTCCAAGGGCGCACCATCCGCCGAGACTAAGGTCCCGGGCCGCGCGAGGGAGGTCCGGTCAGGCGGCCGGCCACGCCCGGAAGGCGGAGATCGCGATGAGCCACTGGGCCGGGAAGTAGGTGGCGTGGATGAGGGCCTGTGCGGCCGGGAACGGCTTCCGGAAGCGATTCCAGGCGAGGAGAGAGTCCGAGAGCACGAAGAGAGAGGCGCCGACGGACGAAAAAAACGAAGGAACGGTGTGAAGGTGCTGGGCCCTGCTGGCGGCCTGTCCGGCCATGACCAGGAGGAGCGCCACGTAGATCACGACGGGCAGACGCACGCGCCGGGGGATACCCGTCCAGAGAGCCGGGAGGAGACAGCAGCCGGCGGCGAAATACAGGATCCACGGCAGCAGCGGCACGGCGAGCGGGCTGTCCTTCACGAAGGCGAAGAGGTAGCAGGCGTGAGCGAGGAGGAAGCTGGTCAGGCCCGAGCGGAAGTGGTCGGACGGAAGCATGAGGAAGATGTCGCCCAGGAGGGAGAAGAAGAGCCCGGAGAGTATCGCCACCGCGTACGGCGAGGAGAAGGGGGAAGGCCCGCTGGCGAAACCCCCGCTGGCGACGAGGAGAAGCAGGAGCGCGGTGCTCAGGGGCTTGAAGACGTACACCAGGGACCGCCGGCCGAGGGCATGCGCCGCGACCGCGACCGCGGCGGAAGCCGCGAACCCCAGGCTGCAGAGGACAGGGCCTGTCAGGAACGCCATGGCGAAGAGGAGCTACCGGCTCGGAGCCCGGTGGCAAGAGCAGCCAGTCCGCTCGAGCGCGGGGACACGGCCTCTACCAGCCCGGCTCCGTGCTCCTCCATCAGGGCGGCCCGCCGCCCCACCGGCGCCAGTCGGCGAGGACCGTGACGAGGAGAAGGCATCCCGCGAGGAGAAGCCAGGCGGCGTTGAGCTGGGAAAACGAGAGGAAGGCCGGCTTCTCCGTCAGGGAGGTGATGAGCGCCGCGGCGACGCAGAAGCTCCCGCCGACGAGCCTGAAGCCGGGCGGGAACAGGGCCGACCGGAGCCACCGGTGCAGGGGACCCAGGCAGAGGAGAACGGCGGCGAGAGACGACACGGCCAGGACCAGGCCCGCGGTGGCGAGCTGAAGCCGGGACGCCGCGCGAACCACCATGGCGGCGGCCGCGATGGTCATCAGGCCCGAGATACCGGCCAGGACGGACGTGACGACGCGGCCGGACTTCACGCCGGTAGTGTTTCACGAGGCCTCACGGAATCGGCCTCCCCGGAGGGCGGGGCCGGGAAAACTGATCGCGTCCGTCGAGCCAGCGCCTGCCTGTGATGGATCGCTCACCGCAGTCTCCCGCCCTCGGGCGGTTGGCGCCAGACGCGCGCCGGTGAGGGCCGGGGCTCCCGCTCGCAACACCATGTTCAAGGCCGGCCGATGATCGCGATGACGGAACACCAGGGGCCCCGATGACCCTCTCGCGAGGCGCATCGATCGGGAACTTTGCCAATCAGACCGCCACGCGGGCCTCGGCGATGAAGGCCTCGACGACAGGGTCGTCCTGTTCGAACTCCGAAGAACCGAAAGTCTCGATGTGGAACGCGATGGCCGAGCGCACGTCGTTCAGGGCCTCCTCGTACGTATCGCCCTGCCCTGCCCAATCACAACCCTTTTTAGGTCAATAGAATAGGCTACGTACGCGCCGGGGTGCTTCTCCACGATGATCTTCACGTTCGCACCTCATGATGTCGAGATGATGCCACTGACCCAGGCGCCGAGCCTAACGTTCAGTTTCACTGCCGAGCGGAGCGAGTCCGGTGCAACCCAGTGTTAGAAGGCCCCGGTATGATTCCGACGGTGAGCAGTGTTGCCTGAACGATGGCCGTACCCGCGATAAATGGCTCTAAACGTGGGAGGCGCGATAGCACAGTGGACTGAGGCGTGTGGCCGCGTGGTTAGCCGCGTCTGCGGTCAGGCTGTCGTTGGGGTGTCGTGGCAGGCGCGTCGTCGAGGGGGAACTCGTAGGACCGCAAAACCCGCTTGTCGAAGTCGCGAACGAACACGAGTATGTCACCACGCGCGCACGCTTCTTGGTACTGAAGTCGCGTGGCTTCGCGCGTGCGCACCGTGAGGTCATCGATGAAGGCGGAGGCGGGATACGAGCAGATGACCTGTTCCGGTAGTTGATATTCGATTATGGGCCGGTTGGCGTGCTGGTCGCGGTAGGCGGTCACGATCGTGTCCCAGTGTTCGTGGAGCGCAGAAAGGTATGGATCTTTAGCCACGATGTGACCTCTTTGGAAAGCTAGGCCTAACGTGCAAGTTAACCGGCGAGCGCAGCGAGTCCGCCGAACCCCGTGTTGGGCTGGGCTCCCTATTCCGGATCGAGGAGTGTAGAGGCTTTTCCAAGGACCTCCTGCACGACGCCCGCCGGTGCCCGACAGATGAGGGCGGCTCTTCGGGCCTTCCAGTCGAGAGAGCGAATCTGGTCCGAGAGAACTACGCCATTGATCGGCAGGCCGGATGGAAGGAGGACCTCGAATGGATAGCCCTTATAGTGACTGGTGACGGGACACACGACGGCGAGACTTCGTCTTCATGAAGATGTCCTTCTCCGCCCTCTACAGTAAATTCAAGGCGGGAAGGCGTCTCACTCATCTTGGCACAGAGGGTGGTGTTAGACCCCGCTCCCCTCCCCAGGGTTATGCCGACTTCCGAGCCCGGTGATGGCGCCTGTAGGCCGGTGAGAGAGCCTGGATACGCCGCATGGCCTCTGGTGGGTAGACACGCTCGCCACAAGTGGGACACGCGAAGAGCCGGAGCTTCGGAACAACGTATCGCTGACCCTCGAACTCGCCAGCCCAGTCCTGGACGACCTCCTGAATAGCGGTGCTGCGGCAGGCAGGGCAAACGTTGACTGAGAGCGGACGCACGCCGACCCCGACGCTAGACTGCGCGCTTTGACGAGATGAGGAAGTAGAAGTGATCTTCATCGGCCTCCCTCATGAGTTTACCCTTCGTGTAAATCATGAGACCTTCAAGGTTCGTGGACTGAATGACGTAGAGATACTCGACACGGACGCGACGATTGATGCTACGAGAACGAAGACGCTTGTAGATCGCGACAGCGTTGACGATGGACTCCGCGACGTCGAGCTCCGTGAGCGAGTCGCCCTCCATCTCGATTCGTGCCTTCTCGCTGAAGGCATAGCGACCCGCGATGACCGCTCGCTTGATTCTGATCAGGACGTCGGACATGCGAGGAGGATACGCTGGAGCCGGCCGGGTCTAACCGGGTGTTAGATGCCGGGGCGATGTGATTGGACCGGATGCGAGAGAAATCCCCGGTTGTTCGGATATCGCGGCTTCCTCCCGTTCCGCCGGCTCCGGACGCAGCCTCCGAGAAGAGACAGGACTCGTTCCGGCGGCTCACGCGAACCCTCGAGAGCGCGATGGGCCGTGACATGGAAATGGCGACGGCGAACACGAGCCGAGGGTTCCCAGCTGCGGCGGTGGATCTGGGCCGCCTCCAGGAAGAACTTGAAGCCGGTCTGCGGCGTCTGGACATGAAGGAAGTGCGCGCGCGGTGGGACGAGGACGTGTCGAAGTGGATAGTGCGTCTTCTGATGACATGGGTTCAGCGCTGCAAGATCGTGAGGTTCCGGCTGCGTCGCCAGGGCATAAACGTGCATCTCGAGACGCAGGACGATCGGGGCTACTACCGATCCGAGTTCGACGTGTTCCCTGGACGCGGACAGGACGGGACTACGCCATCGGTCTAACGGTAAGGTTAAGCGGCGAGCGCAGCGAGTCCGCTTGAACGTCAGGCTTCACCGGCGAGCGGAGCGAGTCCGGTGCAAGCCCGTGTTAGACCCCGCCCGCGTGATGGGCAGCGTGCCTGGTCTTGTAGGTCGCTCGGGGCAGTTCTTCGCGGATGACACGGCGCAGGATCTCCTCAAGCGGTTCCCGACGACGCCTGATGTACTCTGAGAGTGCTGCGTTGATGAGTGTCTGGTAGTTGCCGCCGCCAGCGGCATGGACCTGGGCCTTGAACCACTCCAGAACGCTGTCGTCTAGGCGAATCGTAATGCGAGTCTTTCCGAGAGGAAGAGGATCGACGGAGCCGCGCGTCGCTCCGCTGAAATCGTATTCACGCTTCATGGCTGGTCCTCGTATTGGCGCCTCTCATGGGGCGTGGCCTTCCGAGCCGAGATGATGCGGACATTACTGCCGCGGCGAACGTAGGAGACGACGAGGAGCCTTCCGAGAGCGTCTACGCCGAGAGTGAGACGGCGAGCCTCGAAGGGGTGTTCGTCATCGCGGGTTGCAGCCAGAGGGTCCGAGAGCACCGATGCTGCGTCTGCGAAATCGACGCCGTGTTTCCTGAGGTTGGCCGCCGCCTTCGCAGCGTCCCATTCGTACTCCACACGGCCATTATATGCACGGGTGTACACCGCCCGCAAGAGGCGTGGCAGCGGGGTCTAACGTCAGGGTTAAGCGGCGAGCGCAGCGAGTCCGCTGGAACGACGTGTTAGACGCTCCGGTCGTGGGCGACGACGTCCAGGACTGCCTCGGGGTGCTTCTCGACAACGCGAAGCAGAACACGAGCGCTGCCCTCTGGAGCCCGACGACCCTGCTCCCAGTTTCGTAGGGTGGCGACGCTGATGCCCATGAGGGCCGCGAACTTGGCCTGCGACAGGCCATAACCCTCACGAAGAAGACGGACGTTTGGCTCGCCGATATGGAAGATCCGGGAGGGTCGCTTTTGGCCGCGAAGAATGGCGCCGCCCTCGCGAACGCTTTCGAGAAGCTGCTCGAACAGTTCTTTCTTCATGGGAACTCCTTTTCAATGACCCGCCTGAGAGACGCCTTCTGGGTCGCTGAGAGGTCGTCCGTTTCGGCCTTGGCGAAGACGAATAGAAACAAAGTGGTTCGAGAAGCCCGGTGCCTGAAATAGAGGACCCGGATACCGCCGCGTTTGCCACGGCCCGAGCCGGCCCAGCGGACCTTCCGAATACCGCCGGTTCCCGGTACGACCGCGCCGAGATCAGGGGCACTGGCGATGGCCGTTTGAAGCAGGCGATACGAGTCATCCGGCAGGAGCTTCCGGATGCTGACCGTAAAGGCGTGAGTCTCGACGAAGACCACGCGCACCAATATACGCCACTGGCATACGGGCGTCTAACGCGGAGTTCAGCGGCGAGTGAGCGAGTCCGCTGCAAGCCGGGGTTAGACCGCCCTACGCGAACGTGGCGACCAAGACTGGCCGGACGACTGAGACGGCCTTCCGTAGAGCCCGAATGCGCTCGATCTCGTGGAGGGTGTCGGCCGTTAGATATGTCTCTCCGCAGTGCGGGCAGGAGTGAATCGGGATGCCCTCGATGAGGAGAAGGGCCGCACCCTTGCCATAGCTCCGGGTAACGAGCTTCGTTTGAAGCCCAGGACGCCCGCAGTAGAGGCACGGCTGAGACTTAGCCTTCGACATAAACGGTGATGATGATAGCGCGGCCGGTGGCGCCAAGCTTTGCGACCGCGCAGCACGACGACCCATGAAGGGCCTGCCCCCGAATGACGACCTTCGTCTCGTGAGTGGCGCGATCCCGCTGCCGCTCGATGATCTGTCCCGTCAGGAGGATGTTCTCCAGATCGAGGACGGTGAGACCGTCGTCTTCGAGTTCGTCGGCGGCGTGGATGGAGACGATGTAGCGGCTCGAACGAATGAGGCGGCGCAGCAGAGCGATGGTCAGCGGCGGCACGGCTTGAAGATGATACCTGTGTCCCGAGGCGGTCTAACGTCAGGGTTAAGCGGCGAGCGCAGCGAGTCCGCTGGAACGACGTGTTAGACCCCGGTTGGGCGTTGGGAAATGCAGATGACGTCGTTCAAGCCCGCGTCCGAGAGCCAGCGCTTGGCCACGAAGGTCATGCGCTCCCCATGGAAGCGGAACCAGGACGCCCGCACCTCCGGGTATGACGACAGGGCCTCCTTGAACTCGCGAAACGGATGCCGCCGCCTGAGGCTTTCGCCAAGACGATCGCCGATGGCAGCGGACGCAACGCTCTCCACGAACGCCTCCATGATCTCGAATGCCTCATGTGATGGCATCGGCTCGATCCGTAGGTACCGTGCGGGATCCCCAGCAACGAGGGCTTCCGTCTCCTCGTCGCCAGTGACCATGGGATCCGTGACGGCGATGCCCTCGCCAGTTCGCCGGTCCAGAACCCACTCGATACCGGGTGAGTGATCGTCGAGGGCGGTTGTCAGGCTATCGAGATCGACGTGCATGTGCGAGCGCCAGATTACCGCCGGGGTCTAACGTTCGGGTTAGGCGGCGAGCGCAGCGAGTCCGCTGCACTGCTGGGTTAGGCCCGGCTTCGGCCTGGGCGGGCCGTAGCCTGAAGTGCTTGGAATTCGGCCTCCGGGCGACGCATTTCGGTGTCCGCGGGCAGCAGGGGGCCGAAGATCCGGCGTCCCTACGGAATGGCCGGCCTCTTCCGGCTGGCCAGGCGCTCGGTGTCCCAGGAGTGGAGCCTGTTGATCGGCGCCTTCGTGAAATCCTCCGGGACGACCCTGCGGCAGAGACGGCGTTCGAGGCAACCGATGCAGAGGTAGCCTTTGCCCATGCCTGCTGCCTGCCAGACACGACGGTACACCATGTAGATCTCCCAGCGGCCGGTGTGTCGGCGACCGGGGGCTTGCGTGCATGGGGCGGTGTCGATCCTGCAATCCAGGCAGAGGCCTTTCACCTCGATGCATTGAGTTGATCTCGGCACCGTCAAGTTTCCTTGTGGTCCGACGCGGGAAGAAACCACTTGGTAGGCACGGCCTCCGGGAAACCCTCACGCTGGTCTTTGCCGCTACGATGTTCGGCGGCACGGACAAGGACGCGGGCGTCCCGGCAATACGAGGCGTGGCGGAGGCACACCGGAGTGAAGACTCTCGGTGGCCTAACGAAACGAAGCTCAGCGGCGAGTGTCAGCGAGTCCACTGGAGCGCCCGGTTAGGCTGCGATGATCTCGTTCAGGCCTTCGAGGATGGGCACCAGTTCTTCGGGGGGAAGGTGGGCGATTCTCTGGCGTAGCCGTTCGGAGGCGAGTGCACGGATCTGGCTGATCTTCACCCACGATGGCCGTGGCATGAGGGACGCGGGAAGCTCGTGCGTAA
>CAIMWE010000227.1 GCA_903845115.1 uncultured Acidobacteriota bacterium
CCGCCCCCCTGACCGGACGAAAGCGTCCAGGGCTTCTCCCTCGCTCGATCTCGAAGGTCTCGCCCAGCCATACGTGTCGATCCGGACAGCGAAATAGCCAGAGAGGAGAGATGGGGAGAGGATCGTCTTTGACGCGTCCGCGGTGGTCACGCTGAAGCCCGCGCTCTCCCATTCCCTGATCTCCACCGTCCTCGACCCCGCTCCGCCCGGGACCGTCCAGCCCAAAGGATCCCCGTTCCTCAGGAAGAGCACGCTCCTCGAGCTCGGCGACTCCGGCCTCCGCCTCTTCTTCCGGGCCCGCTCTGGCAGTGGCTCGGGATCCTGGGCCGGGTCGAGATCGGGCTCCGGCATAGGCTCCGGGTCGAGGTCCGACGGAGCCGCTTCCCCTTCCCCGGCCGCGTCCAGGAGGCGGTCCGCCAGGGCAGTCGAATAGAGCTCCCCGGACGCCTCGCCCAGCTCTCCCGCGATCCAGCCGGAGACGATGAGCGGGACGAGAACGGGATCTGGCGCCGCATTGGCCGGAACCCCGTCGTCCGACAGGGGGCCGGCGGCCTTCTTCGTCACACAGGCTCCCAGGTCGTGGGACTGCCCGTCCAGCTTCGTGAGAAGCGTGAAGAAGGCCGCCCTGCGGCGCCGATGAAACCCAACAAGCGTGACGTCACCCGAGGCCGGAAGGCCCGCGAGCCGGAAGGTGCCCGACTCGGGGCACTCGCATTTCTTCGTCCTCGCATGGCCGAGCACGGTCCGACCGTCCCCGGAAAGCGCGAAGACGTGCCCCCCGGCCAGGGGGGTGCCGAACGTTCCGTCGAACAGGCGCCCCGCGAAGACGGTCGCGTTCGGCTGCGGCGCCGGCGTGGCGGATACCGCTCCCGCTTCGCCCTTCTCCTTTGGCCTGGAACAAGCCGCCGAAGCCACCACCAGGATCGCGATCGCGACAACCCTGAGATCTGCCCTCGACATCACTCTCCTCCTCGCCAAGTCGCTTCAACAGCCGACTTCCTAGCTTCCGCCTCCCAGGTCCGGAACTCCTGCGCCGGTCGCCTCGACGGCGGCGCCCCCCAGGGGCCGGCCGTGTCTCATGGCGAGGCAACCCGAGCCAGCGCCACGATTCCTCCCCTGCCCGCTTCCGGGGCGTTCGACCCCACGGCTCCGTTGCTCCGGCCGGCAGGAACGCCTGGGCTGGCAGCCGCCGGGTTGGCGCGGTGCGCAGAGACCCAGACCGCGAGAAGGCAGACGATCGTCAGGGTTCCCAGGAGCACGCACCCTTCGGCCACCACTCCTCGCCGGTCACGGCGAATCGCTACCAGAAGCGCGCTCGACGAGGCCGCCAGCCAGATCCAGCCGGCGAAGAGAACCCCCGCGGGATGGAACGCCGCCGAACGTTCTAGCTGGCCGCGGGCGGCGAGAACCACCGACCGGCCGAACCCGCACCCTGGGCACGGCAGGCCCGTCGTGAGTTTCGACACGCAGAGCTCGGGAATGCGCAGGCCCCCGGGGACGAGCAGCCCCCCTCCCTCCGGGCTGACCCGGAAGGAGAGGAGCGTGCCCAGCACAGCGGCCATGGCGAGGGAGACCGCGATCCGGGAGATGAACGCCGTCGGTCCGCCCGCCATCGCCTCGCGGGACGTCAGAGCAGCCCTCCCCCCATCAGCAGCCGGAGGGCCCCGATCGCTACCGCGACGATCGAGAGGACGAGGCCCGCGACGGCCTGTCCCTTCGGCTCCTGCCCCGCCTTGGCCAACGCGATGATCGAGATGATCACCCCGATGATCGACCACGGGATGTTCAGCCAGTTCAGAGAGCCCAGGCACGGCAGCATGCCGACCAGGAATCCAACGAAGGCGAGAATTCCCCAAACGAGCGCGAGAACTGCTCGTGCCCCATCGGCCCCAGGACGTCCGACCCGACGACATAGAAGGCCTTCCTGGCGTCGATCCTCTTCAGACCGTAGAACTCCGTCGCCCACAGACGCGGCGTCCCGAGCGCCTTGCGGTCCGTCCCACGCTTTGGGCTGTCGAAGAGGTACCGAAAGAGGTCTTTCGCGCCGTCAAAGAAGAGTGCCTTCCCGTCCGAATAGACGGCGATCGCAACCCAGTTCGGGTACTTGGCGACCAGCATGCCGCAGATCGGACAGAGGTCACGGGGGCCTGGCTTCGGAGGGGCCTCGCCCACCCCGACGGCGACCGGCGACAGCAGCAACGCCGCAGCCGCCAACAGGAGATGTCTCCTCGAACTGGATCCGATGCCGTCCATATCCTGACGGAGGCGCATTGCGCTATCGCTTCGGCCCGGCAGCCCTGGCCAGCGGAGCAACCCAGGCGGAGGCGAGCACGAGTTTCAGGGCATCGCGGCGTTTCATGGTGTCACTCCTCTCGTCCCCCGGTATCAGAGGACCAGCTTCGCCATTATCCGCGTCAGGACCAGGCCTTGCCAGATCTGCAGGGCTCCCATCAGGATGACCAACACCGCCGCCGCCGTCAGGAGCGCGCGGCGCGCCCCGTGCGAAAGGCGTGCGAAGAGCGACCCAACGGCGAGCATCGCGGGAAGCGTTCCGGCGCCGAAGGCCGCCATCAGCAAGGCGCCCGACGCGGCGCTTTTCGCGGTGGCCGCTTGCACGGCGATCGAGAGCGTCAGCGAGCACGGCATCAGTCCGTTGGCCGCGCCCATCAGGAGCATCGGCCTCCAAGGAACGGCCGGCGGCGATCCGGACGGGTCCGGGCCGAGCGAGGAAGAAGGGACGGGCGGCGGGCTAGGCTCGCCGGAGGCCCGGACGGGCGCGAAAGAGAGCGCCTGCCGGACGAGCGTCTGCGGCCAGGAGGCGGGCGCCAGTCCGATCGCCACGGAGAAAGGGAACCGTCCGAGCACGTCGAGCCCCATGACGATGACGACCAGGCCCGCGAGAATCTGCAGCACCCCCTGCGCCAGACCGAACCGCCCGCTCCGGGTCAGCGCCTCCCCGAGGAACCCCGCCAGGCCTCCGACGATCACGTAGACGCCCAGCCTCGCAGCATGGTACGCGGCGTGAGCGCCGGCCCTCCGCGCCCCAGGACCCAGCCTGAGGAAGCAGCTCGACACGAGCCCGCCACACATGCCGATGCAGTGAGCGCTCCCGAGGAGGCCCGCCGCCGCCGCCAGCCAGAGGGTCAACGGCGGCCTCCGCCCGCGGACACGAGCTCCCGGGCCATCCGCTCGAAGGTGCTCGCATCCAGCTCGCCGACCATCCGGTTCTGGACCCGTCCGTTCGGCAGGACGAAGAAGGTGGTGGGCAGCCCCTTGACCCCGTAGAGCCTGGCCGTCGCCGCCGGCTCGTCGAGGAGGGCGGAATAGTGGAAATTCACCCGGTCGACGAAGGACCGGACCGCGTCACGGTCCTGGCCGACGTTCACGGCGAGCATCGAGATGCCGTCGCCGGAGAGGCGCGACGCAATCGGGTCGATCTCCTTCATCTCCTTCTCGCAGAACCGGCACGAGGAGGCCCAGAAGCGGATCACCACAGCGCGGCCGGCGACGTCCTCGGGAAATCGAACCACCGTTCCCGTCAGCGTGGCGAGGGAGAACGGCGGCGCGGCGTCTCCGCGAAGGACCTGCCCGCCCCTACGGCCGCAGGCAGAAAACGCGATCAGGAGTGCGAGCGGGAGAACGAACCGCCTATCCATGCGGGAAGAGGGTGAGACCTGACGCCGTGATCTGCCAGGCCGTCATCAGGAGGACGAGGAGGAAGCCACCGAGGGCGACCCCGCCGAGCGCCCGCGTGGCGCTCTGAAGGCGTGCCGCCGACGCCGGGGACCTCCCGCGTCCAGCGAACGGAGCGAGGGCCCCCGCACCGAGGGCTGCGGCCGTGGCGGCGAAGAGCGCGACGTAGAAGGCGTAGCCCCTGTATCCGTATTCCGCCTTCAGCAGGCAGAACGGGCAGTGGTGCCGGGGGTCCTCGTACACGTAGAGCGAGACGAAGGCCACGACGCCGGCCAAGGCCACGACGAAGGCCAGGAGTCCGGCCATTCCAAGGGCGAGCCCCCCCCTGCCGTGCCGAGCCACCCAGGCCGAGAGGCATGCAGCCCCTCCCAGGACGACGAAGGTGACCGGCATCGCCCGTTCGACCGGCCAGGCCGCGAGGTCGCCGGTGACCGCGGGCGAACCGCTCGAGAACAGGCTGCCGCAGCACGACGTGATCACCTCCGGCCGGAGTCCGCGGAAATAGGCGAGCTCGAGGCCGCACGCCAGGGCGAGGAGCGGGATGAGCGCGAGGAGGAGCAGGGACTTCGGGCGGGTGAGCGGGTAGTCCCGGCAACGTCCGTCCACGGCGTTCATGGCCAGCCAGATCCCGCTCCCGAAGAAGACGGCGATCCGGGCTATCAGGGCCGGGAAGCCGAAGCCGTCGACCTGCAACGTTCCCACCGCGCACATCGCTCCCACGAACTGGCTCGCCATCCGATCGGCGTTGAAGACGAAGAGGAGCAGCGTCACCGCCTGGACGACCAGGAGGAGCGACATCCCGGTCGACACCAGCGACGACCGTCTCTCGAGCCGGAGCTGCCGGGCCCTTCCCGTCTCGAGGTCCCAGTGACGCCAGACGGCGAGGGCGTGCGGCCCGGCGGCAAGGGCACCGAGAGCCCCGGCGGCGCTGGCGAAGAGGAGGGCGAGGACCGACTTCTGGAAGATCACGCCTCCACCTTCCCGTCGAGCAGGCGAACGACCCGGTCGACGACCGCCGCCTCGCAGACTCGCGGATCGTGGCTCGACATGATCACGGTCCTTCCCTCGTCGCGGAGGCCGGCGAGGATGCCCAGGAACTCGGCCGAGAGGGCCGAGTCGAGGTTGGCGGTCGGCTCGTCCGCGATGACCACCCGGGGGTCGTTGATCAGGGCGCGAGCGATGGCGACTCGCTGCTGCTCTCCGCCGGACAGCCACTCGACGCGGGCGTCCGTCAGCTTCTCGAGCCCCAGCTGGCCGAGCAGCTCCGCCGCCCGGCGGGCGATCTCGGAATGGGTCCGGCCGGTCGGATAGGCCGGGAGCATGACGTTGGTCCGGGCGGAGAGCCCGCCGATGAGGTGGAACTGCTGGAAGACGAAGCCGAAGGTCCTCCGCCTGACGTCGGCGAGGAACGCCTCCGGGAGGTTCGAGACCACCTCTCCCGCCACCCGAACCCGTCCCGACGTCGGACGGGCCAGACAGCCGAGCACCGAGAGGAGCGTCGACTTTCCGGAACCGGACGGCCCCTGGAGGACCGTGATCCGCCCGGCCTCCAGGGCCAGGTCGACGTCGCACAGGGCGACGAGGGCGTTGTGCTGGCCCTCGTGGAACACCTTCGTGACTCCGGCGAGCTCGATCAGGGCGCTCACTCCGTCCCCCGCATCATCTGATCGGGGTCGGTGACGGCGGCCCGCCAGGCCGGGACGAGGGTCGCCAGCGTGTAAGGGAGCACCGTGAGCAGACCGAGGGTCAGGAGGGACACTGCATCGACGGCGGGCGTCAGGACGAATCGGGGGTAGAGAACCGACCACCCTTCGAGCACAGGGACGATCAGGGCGGCCTCGAGATGGAAGACGTGAACCCACGCCGCCAGGAAGCCGACGGCGAAGGCGCCACCCGAGATCAGGGCCCCCTCCCACATCTTCATCGTCAGCACGGCCCGGGTGTCCCAGCCGATCGCCTTCAGGATCCCGATCTCCCGTCGTTCGTCGGCGGAGAGGCCCGAGGCCTTGTTCCAGGCGAGGATGGCGAACGCGGCGGCGGCAATGCCGGCCAGCGCCAGGAGGATTCCCTCGCGCCAGTCGAACAGCGAGGCGTAGGTGCGGAGCAACTCCTCGCGAAGGATGACGCGCGCCTCCGGGAGGCGTTCGCCGATCTTGCGTGCGACGTTTCTCACCTCCTGGGGGTTGTCGACGGTGAAGGCGGCGTCGGTGAAGACGTCGCCGGGAAGCTGAAAGAACGCCTCCCAGTCCGTGGGGTGCATCAGGACCAGGTCAGCGGCGACGAGGCTGCTCTCGGCCGAGAAGACCCGGCCCACGACGAGGACGAAGAGACCTCCGGCCGCGCTACGAAGGGAGAGCGTGTCGCCGACGGCCAGGCCGCGAGCCCGGGCGACACCGTCTCCCACGTCGATCCGGCCGCGATCCGGCGGGTCGACGCCAGGGGCCATCAGCGTGTAGTTGGCGCCCGCGACCGGGTCGTAGAAGTAGCCCCAGCGGCGCCCCTCGACCCGGCTGACTCCGCGCACCTGGCCCAGACTCTCCAGGTCCTCCCGCGTCAGGTAGGCATGTCGGCCGGCCTTCAGCTTCTGGAGGAGCACCTCCGGACTGTGAGCCAGGAGGAGCCGGGCCTCGCGGCGGAGGGCGTCCGTGAACAGCATCGTCGAGGCGAGGACGAAGACGATGCCGGAATAGACGACGAACAGCCCGAGGTTCCTTCCGCCGTGGCGGGCGAGCGCCGAGAGCGTGTAGTCGACCAGGAGCGACTGCCGGTTAATCCAGGCGCGCATGGCTCGCAGTGGACGATGGCAAGGCCGGCGCGCGCCGGAGGTGAGCCGGCGGCGCAATCACAGCGCCCGCCGGGAAGTGCTCCAGCGCCACCGGATGGTCCTGAAAGGCCGAATGCAGGTCGGCGAGGCTCGGGTGGCGCAGATAGCGGGCCTCGGTGACGAGCACCAGGTCGGTCAGGCCGAGGGTCCGGGTCAGATGTTCCGCCTCTTCACGCCGAGGCCGGGGCTTCAGGAGATCCGCTGTCACGAGCAGGGCACCAAGGGCCAGCGTTCCCATCGCCAGACCGAGCGCAGCCACCGGCCGGAATCGGCGGGCTGGAGCGATGGGGCCTACGGGCCTCGCGACGAAGCCGGGCATCGGCGGATCCTAACCCGGGCGACGCGAGGTCATCGGGGCGAACCGGCTAGGGCGATACGGCCAGTGCCTCCGCTTCGGCCTTGCAGTCGCGGATCGGCGTGAGCGCCTTCGCTCGAACGGCGGCGAGCTCCTTCTTCGCGGCCTCGACGTCGGCAGCGAACGCGGGGTCGGCGTGCAGCCGCGCGACGGTCGCGGCGCCCATGGTTCGCCCCTCGACGACGTCCGACTGCCAGTGGACATTGCATACGACGCGGCTCTGCCCGAAGGTGCGGCCGCGGGCGAGGACCGCGTCTGCCCGGTCCGGCGCGACTTCCGCGAGGATCAGCGCCCACGCCCAGCCGGCCGAGCTGTGCCCGGACGGATACGAACCCTGCTTCGCGAGATGAACCTCGTCGGCCGGCGTGCACGTGGGCTCCTTGTTCACGAGGAACGGGCGCGGGCGTCTGTAATGGTCTTTCGCGCGCGATGTCGAATAGCCCGCGTCGCTCAGGACGCGGCGCAGGATCAAGTAGAGGCGCGGCGTGCCGGCCTCGGTCACGGGCGCGCCCAGAGCGCACGAGAACGCCCCGGCCGCCTGGGGAAACGTCAGGTTCGCGTCCTCCGCGGCCTGCGCGAAGCGGGGCGATCCCCGAAGGGCGAGGCCCTTTCGGTTCGCCTCTTCGTCCGCAGCGAGGGCCCCCGATCCCCCGACCGGCGGCGCAGGCACGAGGACGAGGCTATCGGGCACCTCTTCCTTCGTCAGGTAGCCCGCGACGGAACCCGGCCAGAGCTCCGGCATGGTGCCCTTCTTCGGCGGCGGTCCCGCACTCGTGCATCCGGCAGCGAGGACCACACAGGCGAGGATGGCAAGAACACGCGCTTTCGCGGATTTCATGCCCGAGATTATGCCCCCGCCGGTGACGGCGAATCGGGTACGGGACACCTTTGCGCTATTCCTTCCCGGGGCACGCTTTCCCGCCGTCGAAGCGGGCCTTCCAGTGGCTCAGGTACTTCGCCGCAAGCGCCGGATCCCGCCAGATGACGATCACGTTCTCGCTGTTGAGGTTCGCCGACTTTGCGTAGTTGTAGCTGCCTGTCTGAACGTGCCGGCCGTCGACGACGATGAACTTGTCGTGGAGGTGCCGGAACGTCGAGTTCGTCCGGACGACGACTCCCGCCTTCGCGAGGCGGGAGAACACCTTCTGGCTGACGCAGGTTGCGCCTTCCGGCACGTTGTGGCCGTGATCCACGACGACCTGGACGTCGACGCCCCGGCGCGCCGCCGCGACGAGACCGTCGACGACGGCTGCCGACGAGAAGGCGTATCCGGCCAGCCTGATCGTGGAGTCCGCGGAAGCGATGACCCTAAGGACCAGCGCCTCGGCTCCCGCCTCCGGGCCGAACGCGGCTTCGATCGTCGAGGCTGGCTCGGGTGAGACCGCGCCCGCGGCACCAGCGCCGCCCGTCCCGGCGGGTTGTGCCATCGCACCCGCTCCCCAGAACGGCGCCACCATGAGAAGCCCCAGAAGACGCGAGAGGAACGGGTGCCCGTCGTCTCTGCTCGCGGACCGAGAGCTTCGTTTCACCGGATCTCCTTCCCGATCGAGCTCATGGTCAGCCCCCCGTGTAGGACACCGCCCTGCTTCCGGAGGAGGTCGGACAGCTCGCGGATCTTGGCGGCCCGCCCTTTCACGATGATCGCCTCGGCACAGAGGTCGTGATCGAGATGGACGTGAGTGGTGGCCAGGATCAGGTGGTGGTGATCGTGCTGGAGGCCCGTCAGCTTGTCACTCAGCTGGCGCCGGTTGTGCTCGTAGACGAGGGTGATCGTTCCGAGGGCGACCTCGTTCCGCTCCCACTCCTCCTCGACCAGGGCATCCCGGACGAGGTCCCGCACGAACTCCGACCGGTTGGTGTAGCCCTTTTCCCTGGTCAGTCTGTCGAGCCGGGCAGCGAGCTCCTGCTCGATGGAGATGCTGAATCGGGTGATCTCCGCCATGGTCCACCTCCGGCCAGTGTTACCATATCAACCTTCGTAACACATTGGGCTGCCCCGCCGAACCCATCGGAGCAGTCCGCATCCTGGGAAGGGAGTATGCATGGGGAAGCGCCGTTGGGCCCTTTTCGCGATTCTTTTCCTTGTAGCCCATCCGGCCAGTGCCCACGTCACGAGTGGCATCAAGGGGCGGGTGACGGACGTGTCGGGCTCATCCCTCCCCGGAGTGACGGTCGAATCCTCCGCCCCCGCCAGCGGGGCGGCCCGCGTCACCACCTCGGGATCGGACGGGTCCTACCGGCTCGAGAAGCTCCCGCCCGGCACCTACCGGGTGACATTTCGGCTGGGAGACCTTGCCGCCGACTCTCGCGACGGAGTCGTCGTCGGTGTCGAGCAGGAAACGACCCTGAACGTCGTCCTGAAGCTCTCGAGGAAGGCGAGCGTCGAGGTGACCGCCCGCCGGACGCTCAAGGACCTGGCCGCCGTCGGCGAGTACGCCGAGAACCTCGTGGGCGTCGCCGACTCTGCAACCGAGGGGACGGTGAGCGAGAAGCAGCTCGAGGAGCGCCCCGTCTCGCGGCCGGCCGAGCTCCTGGAATCCGTTCCTGGCGTGATCGTCAGCCAGCACAGCGGCGAGGGAAAGGCGAACCAATACTACCTCCGGGGCTTCAACCTCGACCACGGCACGGACCTCTTCAGCGACGTGATGGGGGTCCCGGTGAACATGCCGACCCACGCCCACGGTCAGGGCTACTCCGACCTGAACTTCCTGATCCCGGAGCTGGTCTCGGGCATCCAGTACCGGAAGGGGCCGTACTACGCGGAAGAGGGGGACTTCTCGGCGGCGGGAGCGGTCCACGTCAACTACGTCCGGACGGTCGAACAGGGGCTCGCACAGGTCGAGGCCGGGAGCTTTGGCTACTCGCGGGTCCTCGCGGCCCAGTCGTTTCATCTCGGGTCGGGGGATCTCCTCGTCGGGGGCGAGTACTACCGGAACAATGGGCCGTGGGCCCTCCCGGACGACTACAACAAGGTGAACGGACTCCTGTCCTACAGCGTGGGAACGAGCCGCAACGGGTTCCGGATCACTGCGATGGCGTACTCCGGGAAGTGGAACTCGACCGACCAGGTCCCCCAGCGGGCGATCGACTCCGGCCTCATCTCCCGCTGGGGATACATCGACCCCACGGACGGCGGCGAGACACACCGCTACAGCCTCTCGGGCGAGTGGCAGCGGTCCGACGAAACCGGGGCGACGCGGGCCTCGGCCTACGTCATGGCCTACGGGTTGAACATCTTCAACGACTTCACCTATTACCTGGACGACCCGGTGCACGGCGACCAGTTCGAGCAGCAGGACCGGCGAGTGGTCTCGGGCGGGAAGGTCTCCCGGCAGTGGCTCGGCGAGCTCCTGGGCCTCCAGATGGAGAACTCGGCCGGCATTCAGGTCCGGAACGACAACATCACCGGGCTCGGTCTCTTCCACACGATGGCCCAGGAACGCCTATCGACCGTCCGGACCGATCACGTCGTCCAGACCAGCGGCTCCCTCTACCTCCAGAACAGCACGACCTGGACACCGTTCTTCCGGTCCGTGGTCGGGCTCCGGGGGGACCAGTACCGGTTCAAGGTGGACAGCGACAATCCCCTGAACTCGGGCACGGCCAGCGCGGGGCTCCTGAGCCCCAAGGTGACGCTCGTCTTCGGGCCGTGGTCGAAGACGGAGGTCTACCTGAACGGCGGCTACGGCTTCCACAGCAACGACGCCCGTGGAGCCACGATCACGGTCTCCCCCACGACGGGCGAAACCGTCGAGAAGGTCAGCCCTCTCGCCCGGGCGAAGGGAGCGGAGCTCGGTGTCAGGACGGCCGTCGTCCCGCACCTCGAGGTCACCGCGGCCCTCTGGGGTCTCGACATCGCCTCGGAGCTCATCTTCTCGGGAGACGCCGGAGAGACCGAGGCGGCCCGGGCGAGCCGGCGATACGGCGTGGAGCTGGCGGCCGTCTACTCGCCGCTCCCTGGTCTCACGATCGACGCCGACGCCTGCTTCTCCAGGGCGCACTTCACGGAGTACGACCCGGTCGGCGACCTGATCCCGGGTTCGCTCCAGAACGTGCTCGCGGCCGGAGTGAACTACGAGAGTCCGTCCGGATTCTTCGGGGGGCTCCGTCTCCGGTACTTCGGTCCGCGTCCCCTGGTCGAGGACGGGAGCGTCTGGTCGAAGGCCTCCACGCTCCTGAACGCGAAGCTCGGGTACCAGATCGACCGCAGGTGGCGGCTGGCCATCGACATCCTCAACGTGACGAACGCGAAGGTCGCGGACATCGACTACTACTACGCGTCACGCCTTCCCGGCGAGCCCGCGGACGGGGTGAACGACGTCCATACCCACCCGGCCGAGCCGTTCTCGATCCGGCTGGGGCTGACTGCAAGGTTCTGACTCCGGGCGGCGGCGGCGACCGAGACCTGAGGCGAGAGTTGCGGAGGGGAGATCCTCCCCCTTGTCGCAAACGGGGTCGGACGATCGCTCTTACTTTCGTGGCTGTACCCACGCACGAACGACTTCGTCTCGAATCCCCGCCCCCTTGAATCGCGCCGCACGCCGGGTATCTAACCCGAGAGACCGCTGACAGCTGCGGACATCCGTATCTCACCGACGTACCCTGGCGACGCCGAAGCGAGCACCAAGGAATGAGGGCAACTCGTTTGTTGAAAATGAGTTGAGAGTGGTCGGGACGGCGGGATTCGAACCCGCGACCCCTTGAACCCCATGAGGCACCTCCGTCTGCGGACAGCCGCAACTAGCTCTATATTATGGAGTTACGTTGGCACGATTTTTTCTGAGGGTATCTAGGGACAGCTTGGGACAACGAAATTAGATACCCTCCGCTGCGCCTCGCCTGTCGCACGGGACAAGTCGCGAAGAGGTACGCCAGCCATACTTGGCCGGACCGCGAATTCCTCGGGCCTATGACTGGGACGTTGTCCATTCAACCGGTACCAGCTTTCTGCCGTTCCGCCAGTCGACCACAGGATTAAGGCCCCCGATGCCGCCCCAAACCGTTCCGGCGGCATGATCCAACGCTATCACCTGCAAACGGCCGTCGGCGCCACCGACAACATCCGACAAAAGTCGGAATGCTTTCCGCACCGCTTCTACGTCCTCATCCTTCTCGTATTCGCGATCTGGTGCCTCCCCGTGCTCATCCTTCTCAGCCGCGTCTGCCAGCTTCTTCGGGAAGTAGACCTGGCTTGGCTGATCGAATACGACGAACGATGGTACCGGGCTCTGCGCTTGACGAAGAAAGAACTGATGCAGGGCCAGCACTACGGCGAGGTGATAAGCCAGCCAGTTCGACCCACTACCGATCTCCCAGAGGAACGAATCTCGATCCGGTCCAGAGATTTTCACGCTCAGGTCGTCGATCGAAAGCGACAGGAGATGGTCGGCGTTCTCGACGTCGAGCCCAGGCAGCAGGGCCTGCGCGTAACTCGACACGGTCCTGACCGCGAACTGTCGACGGCGAGCGACATCTTCCTCTCGGACCTCCTGCGCGAGGACGTCGATTTCAGCGCGAAGCCTATCCACTTCGGTGACGAGTTCTCCGTCCTCGGCAAGCTGATCGAACTGAGTCAGAGCCTGCTCCAACCGACCGAGAAAGCGGTCAATCCCGTATCCCTCTTCGCGGTGCTTTCGATCCGCCTCCGACGTGTCCGTCAGCGCCCTAATTCGAAGGCGGACCCCTCCGAGTTTCTCGGTAGCGAGAGTCAGTTCCTTTCTGACTCTCTCGAGCTCGCGGTCAAACGCCGCCGGAATCCGATCGAATTGGCCAGCGCTTCGCTCGATGCTCTTGAGAGCCCCTAAGAGCTCCTCAAGATGTCCTTCTGACCCTCCCATTCATCGATAGGAACTTTGATTTTCGGCGACAGCGGGGCTGAGGGTTGCTGGTGGGCTCAAACGGCCTAAAACGGCCTGGGGGACGGCGCAGCGGCGGCGCCGCCCCCCAGGGCGAAGCATCACGGGGTGCCCGACGCGCTC
>CAIMWE010000228.1 GCA_903845115.1 uncultured Acidobacteriota bacterium
AGGAGCTGAACGCCGGCGGTGGGACGAGGATCGAGGCGGGTCGCCACACGGTCACGGTGGTGAGGCCGGGGTTCAAGACGAAGACGTTCGAGGTCGAGGTGAAGCCGTCGGCCCCGCTGAAGGTCGTCGTCGAGCTGGAGAGGTGATCCCCTGAGCCCGTCCCGGCAAGCCTAGCGCCCTGGGCGAGGAGCCTGCCGGGACGGCTTCAGACCCTCGGGAAGAGGGCGTCGAGGGCGTTGTAGGCCGCGAGCGCCGGGTGGTGCCGGAGGGCGTCCCGGGAAGCTCGGTCCATCAGTCGCAGGAGGAGGCTCTCGTCTTCCACCAGCCGCGCGAGGGCGCCGGTGCAGGACTCCTCCGTGGACGTGTCGATCACGAGGGAGTTCTCGCCGTCGCAGGCGAAGCTGACGGCCCCTCCGGCGGCGGGGACGATCGCCGTGGCCCCGCAGCCCATCGCCTCGAGGGCCGACAGCCCCATGGCCTGATAGGTCGAGAAATCCGCGAAGACGTGGATGGAGTTGAACAGGGCGGACAGCGCCAGCCCGTCGATCATCCCGAGGCGGGCGTGCGGAAAAGACCGCCGCACCTTCGGCTCCTCGGGGTGGGACGGGTCGTCGCCGAAGACCGTGATCTCGACTCGCTCCCCGTAGCGGGCGCAGATCTTCTCGAGGACGTCCATCGTCAGGATCGGCTGGCGGCGGGGGCTGGAGGGTCGGACCATCGCCGCGATCCGGATGCGGCCCGTCGCAGGCGCGGGCCTCACTGGCCGGAACAGCGACTGGTCGTAGCTGGGCCCGACGACGTGGCAGGAGACGCCGGTCCGTCTCTGGACCTCCTCTCGGTTCCACTCGGTCTTCGTGAGCCGGACCAGCCCGGGGACGAGGGTGTACGACCGGAAGGCCCTGAGGGCGTCGCGCGTCCCCTCCGTGTAGAAGAGCGGCTCGTAGTCCTGGACGTAGTACCCGAGGACGGGCCGGCGGGCCTTTTCGGCCAGCGGGGCGATCCACTCCACCGACGCGTTGTGGGTGGCGACGACGGCGTCGAAGCCCCGCGCCGCGTCTGGGATCCCCCCCGCGGACGAGTAGAGGACCGGCACGCCGGGGTCCGGGTAGCTCCGCTCGAACGGCCTCCGGAAGTCGGCGAGGTTGAGGACGCGCACGTCGACGCCCATCCGCCCCATCTCCAGCGCCTCGCTCAGGACGACGTTGGCGCCGCCTCCCCGCTCACACACCGGAAGGACGAAGAGGACCCGCTTCCCCGCCCAGCGCGTTCGCCCCTCCTCGAGCAGCCGATGGCGGGGGAGGAGATCGCGGCTCCTCTCGCGGAGGGCCTCCAGGACGCGGCCGCCCCGGCACTCGGCCACCCCGGCGTCGATCGAGGCCTGCCCGTGCTTCTTGGCGAGGGCCTGGCCGGCCGCCTCGGCGAGGAGCTTGCGCCGCTCGGTGGAGTAGCTCTTCGACTGCTTGTGGAGGACGTACGCGTCGTCGGCCAGCGCCAGCTCGAACCCGGCCTTGCGTGCCCGCAGGCAGTAGTCGTTCTCCTCGCCGTAGCCCCGGCCGAAGGTCTCCTCGTCGAAGAGACCCACCGCGTCGAGGACGCGCCGCCGGATCAGGAGGCAGAAGCCGTTGAGGAACGGGAGCCGCGGGTAGGCGGGGCCGGCGTCCTCCGCGAGGAGTCCCGCCATCGTGTCGGGCGTGGCGCCCTCGGGCAGCGGGTTCGTCGCCCAGTCTCCTCGGTCGTTCGCCACGTCCGGGACCGACTGCCACGACGCGCAGTTGCTGAGCGGGCCGACGAGCCCGATCCGGTCGGAGGACTCGGCGCAGGCGGCCATCCGGTCGAGCCACCCTTCCGTGACGACGGTGTCGCTGTTGAGGAGGACGACGTGGTCGGCCCTCGACGCCCGCAGCCCCTGGTTCGCCGCGAGCGTGTAGCCGGCGGCGGTCTCGTTCCGGAGGAGCGACGCCCCGTTCTCCCCGGCGAACGCGGCGAGGAAGTCCCGCGTCCCGGGGCCGCTCCCGTCGTCCACGACGATCAGCCGGTAGGGGGGCGTCGAGCGCGAGAGGACCGAGGCGAGGCACTCGCGCACGTCTTCGAGGGCGTCGTGGACGCAGACGACGACGTCGACGGTCGACGGTGGGCGCGGCGGGAAGGGGCGCCGCGGCGCGGCGAGCGCCTGCTCGGGGACGGCAGGTCCCGACGCCGGGGAGAGGAGCGCGGGGACGTCAGGGGCGGCGTGCTCGAAGCGGCGGGCGAGGGGGAGCGGCATCCGCTCCTTCAGCGACCACCAGAGGTTGCGCAGCTTCCAGAAGCTGCTCATCTCCATCGCGGCGATCCGGGAGCGGGCCTCGCGAAGGTCGGCGCGGGTCCGCTCCAGCTCCCTCCGGAGCGCCTCGACGGTCGGTTCCGTCATCGGACCTCTCCGGAGGGCGGGATCGGGTCGAGAGCGACCAGAGAGAGGGCGAATGCCTCAGCGGCGAGCTTCGGGTTCCGGCGGGACTCGGGGAGGGTCGACGCGAGGTCGAGAGCCTCGCCGGCCAGGTGGAGAAGGTCCAGGCGGCTCCTCTGGCCGAGCCGCTCGAGGTCGTCGAACCTCTCCCGGTGGACCACCGTCTCGCCGGCCGGGTCCATCGCGGCCACGGCGGCGTCACGGAGCAGCCGGGCCAGCAGCTCCAGGCGCGCGGCGGTGGCGGCGGCGTCTTCGGCGGGGAGGCGGGACGCCAGGATCACTCCCCAGGCGGGAGAGCCTTCCAGGAGCAGGCCCGAGACGGCCTCCAGGAGCTCGTCGCGTTCCTGCCTCGCCGCGTCCAGGTCGAGCCCCGCCGCCGACTCCGGGTCGCCGGGGACGAAGGCCGCCCGCGCGGCGGCCTCCTCGGCGGAAAGGCCGAGGCGACGGAGGACTGCGGCCGTCTCGGAACGGGGTTTCTCGCGGAGCGCCCGGACGACGACTCGCGAGAGGATCGTCTCGGGGAGGAGCCGGGGGCGGGTGGCCGTGAGGACGAAGCACGTCGCCGAGGGCGGTTCCTCCAGCACCTTGAGCAGCGCCGAGAACGCGGCCCCTTCCGTCCGGTCGACGTCCAGGAGGAGGATCACGCGGCGCTCCCCTTCGTAGGGGCGCCGGGCCG
>CAIMWE010000229.1 GCA_903845115.1 uncultured Acidobacteriota bacterium
CCGCCGCCGGACCGTGCATCCCGCCGCGCTGCGCCGGACACCCTCGGATCCACTTCCGCCGCCGTTCCCCGCCGGTCAAGCGGCGCTACTGGCCCCGAATTCCGCCGATCACTGGATCCGGGTCACGCCGCCGCTAAAGCACCGGCTCCGCCGTCCGCCGCCGGAGCGGCCGGAATGATGAAGGGCCTGGACGCGTCGGCCGCCGAGCAGAGCAGCCAGCCCGGGACGGGGTACGGCGAGGAGCAGTACTCCCCTTCCTACCGGGTCTCCTTCGAGGCGGAGTCCCAGCCGCGGGAGAAGACCTTCATCAAGTACGAGTGGCGCTCCACGCTCTGCAGGATGGGCGTCATCCCCGTCGACCGCCCCACGCGGCCGGAGAACAGGTTCTGGAGCGGCGAGTTCGCTCCGCCCCCGCCTCCGCGCGGCAGCCGGTAGGCGGCGATCCCCCGCTCCCCACGTCAGAGAGAGCGCCTGCAACGGCGCTCTCGCTCGCTTCTGCGCGCTCCGTCCGGCCCGGGGCGAGCACCTCCAGGGCGCTCTGGCGATGGTCCAGCGCCACTCTGCCCGCCTGCGCGGGCTACGCGACCAGCTCGATCCGGGCCCGGTTGCCTGGCGCCGCGCTGAGCCTCCGATCGCACGTCAGGAGGGGGGCCCTCAGGGCCTCGGCAAGCGCCACGTAGGCCGCGTCGTAGGCCGTCAGATTGGAACGGAGCTGCCAGATCCTCTCCAGCAGGGCGTGGTGCGGCCAGCGCTCGAGGTCGAGGAGGGCGAAATCGTCCAGGGCCTGCCGGGCCCTGCCCGGCCCGATCTGGCCCGAGGCGACCCAGCGCCGCAGGACCTGGGCGACCTCCAGGTCGAGGAGGTGCGGGACGTGAAGCGTCTCGGCAGGGACGAGGGCACGGTCCCCGACGCGCGCCCCCCTCGGCGTCCCGAGCAGGAGCTCGAGAGTCGCCGAGGCGTCCAGGACGATCACCGCGTTTCCCTTTCCCGCCGGATCGCGTCGGCCGCGCTCTCCCGCAAGCGAACGGGCTCCCGTCGCGCGAGCCGTCGACGCATCTCGTCCGGGGTCGGCCGCTCGGCGAGCCGTCTCGCCTCCTGGAGGAGCAGGTCCGAAAGGGAAACTCCCTCGGTCGCCGCGCGGGCCTTCAGCAGCCGGTGCAAGTCGGCCGGGACGTTCCGGATCTGGATCATCGTTGACATGTCGTCAGGCTAGTTTCATGCGCTCCACATGTCAACGGCCGCCGGGAACCTACCCGAACGCAGGCCGGCCCCCGCGGTCCTTCTCGCCGGGGGCGGGCTCTCTCTCGTCGTGGAGCGCGTCCGGGGAAGGCCAGTGCCGGTAAACCCCGGCACGGAGAGTGCGTCAAACCCTCCGATGAGCTCGAACAAGGCTTCGTTCTGCCAGAAAGTCGCCCCACCGCACCGAAAGTGGCCCCTCCTTCTCACGCTGCTCATCGGCGCGGCCGTCGCCGGGGCCCTGCCCACCTTCGCCGCCGTGCAGCGCGTGGTGGACGACGCCGACACGGTGGCGGTCACCGGGAACGTCTCGCCCCGGATCGCGACCTCAGTCGATGGCGGCCGGACCGACGCGACCCTTCCGATGGAGAAGATGACCCTCGTCCTCCAGCCGGCGGCCGGCGCGCCGGCCCGGATCGAGAGTCTCCTCGCGCAGCAGCTCGATCCCGCCTCGCCGAACTTCCACTGCTGGCTGACACCGGAAGAGTACGGTGCCCGGTTCGGCATCCCCGACGCGGACCTGAACGCCGTCCTCGCCTGGCTCCGGAGAAACGGCTTCAGGGTCGGCGAGGTGGCCCCCGGAAGGGGCTGGATCAGCTTCAGCGGGACCGTCGCGCAGGTGGAATCGGCCTTCCGGACGGAGATGCGCGACTTCACGGCGGATGGCCGGCTGCACCGCGCGAACGTCCGCGACCCCCAGGTTCCCCGCGCCCTGCGGGACGTGGTTTACGGCGTCGCATCGCTCCACAGCTTCTTCTCGCGGTCGCATCCCCGTCCCTCCATCGTCTTCTCGGACGGGACCCAGGGGCTGGGGCCGGCGGACTTCGCCACGATCTACAACACCGCGCCGCTCCTCGCCGCCGGAGTCGACGGAGCGGGCCAGACGATCGCCGTCGTCTCCCGGTCCAACGTCAAGCTCGCCGACACGCAGAGCTTCCGGAGCTTCTTCGGGCTGCCGAAGCAGGATCCCGTCATCACGCTCAACGGGCCGGACCCTGGGATCGTGACGCCCGACGACGGAGAGGCGGACCTGGACATCCAGTGGGCCGGGGCGGTCGCCCCCGGCGCCACCGTCAACCTGGTCGTTTCTGGCGACACGGCCGTGAGCGACGGGATCGACCTCTCGGCGCAGTACATCGTGAGCCACAACGTCGCGCCGATCGTGACCTTGAGCTACGCGGCCTGCGAGAGCGACATGGGGACCTCGTGGCTGCAGCTCTACAGCTCCCTGTGGCAGCAGGCGGCGGCCCAGGGGATGACCGTCTTCGTGGCGTCTGGAGACAGCGGTTCCGCCGGATGCGATGCGTCCGACGCGACCAGGGGGACCGGGCTGGGCGTGAACGGCCTGGCGTCCACTCCGTACAACGTGAGCGTCGGCGGGACGCAGTTCGCGGACACGAGCTCGTCCCAGTACTGGAGCGCGAGCAACGCCCCGGGGACTTATCGCTCCGCCAAGTCGTACATCCCCGAGCAGGCCTGGAACGAGAGCGCCGCCGTGACCGGGGGCTCCGGACTCTGGGCAACGGGCGGCGGTCCCTCGTCGTACTTTGCCAAGCCGGCATGGCAGTCGGCGCCCGGAGTCCCGAGCGACGGCTTCCGCGACACCCCTGACGTCTCCTTGAACGCCGCTTCCAGCGCGGGCTACGTCACGTTCCAGGACTACGACCCGAGCACCGGTTCATTCTGGATCTCCGCCGGCACCTCCGCCGGCGCTCCCTCCTTCGCGGGGATCATGGCGCTGGTCATCCAGAAGACCGGCGGCGGGCGCCTCGGGAACCCGAATCCGGTCCTCTACCGGCTCGCGACGGCCCAGTACGGGGCCTCCGGAACGGCGGTCTTTCACGACGTCACCTCGGGCCACAACGGCGTTCCCGGCGTCGGGGGGTTCTCCGCCGGAACGGGCTACGACCTGGCCACCGGGCTCGGCTCGGTCGACGCCCTGGCCCTCGCGAACAACTTCTCGACCACGCCGGGCCCTGCCCTCACCGTGGCGGTCGCGCCGCCTTCGATCGCCGTCACCGCGGGGAACTCGGCCAGCGTGAACGTTGCGGCCACCGGGAGCGGGGGCTTCAGCGCGGCCGTGAGCCTCTCCGTGAGCGGACTGCCGGCAGGGGTGACCGGGACGTTCACGCCGCAGGTCGTCCCCTCGCCCGGCAGCGGAACCGCCACACTCGCCATCTCGTCCACCGTTTCGGCCGTCTCCGGCACCTATTCCGCCACCGTGACGGCATCCGGGGGAAGCCTCACCGCCACGGCACCGCTCTCCGTCTCGATCGTGGCTTCCTCTTTGCCCGCGATCGCCTCCTTCACCGCGAGCCCTGCGACGATCGCGCCGGGACAGTCGAGCACGCTGACCTGGGCCAGCACGGGGGCCACGTCCGCCACCATCGACAACGGGGTCGGCCCGGTGCCGACGAGCGGATCGGTGGCCGTCAGTCCCACGCAGGGGACGCGGTACACGCTCACGGCATTCGGTCCGGGAGGGACGACCAGCGCGTCGACGGTGGTGAACGTCTCCGGCGCCCTCTTCTCGGTGTCCCGCCTCGTCCCGATCGTCCTGAACGTGGCCGGGGTCGGGAGCGCGCGCTACTCGACCGAGCTGACCCTGGTCAACCGGGGGACCCTCCCGGCCACCGTCCAGCTCGCCTATACGGCGGCGACCGCCCTGGCCGCGACGGGCAGCGGTATCGTGCCCATGACCCTCGGACCCGGCCGCCAGGTCGTCATCCCCGACACCCTCGCCTACCTCGTCGCCCAGGGCCTGGCGATCCCGACGGACGGGACCGGCCAGGGAGGGACGCTGCTCGTGACGTTCACCGGCCTCTCCTCGAGCACCGCGGCCTTCGCGTCCGCGCGGACGACCACCCCTTCCGGATCGGGGCACGCGGGGCTCTCGTACGCCGGCGCCCGGGTGGACGACCTGAACGTCAGGGGCGGGGTCCAGACGGGAACGAGCTGGCTGTTCGGCCTGCGCGAGAACGCCGCGGACCGGACGAACCTGGCCCTCGTGAATGCCAGCGCGAGCTCCGCGGTCACCCTGGCCGTCACCCTCTTCGACGGCTCGGGCACCGGGAGATACCGGATCTACCCCGACGTTTCGCTCGGTCCGGGCCAGTGGACGCAGCTCAGCCGAGTCCTCAACCAGCCGGGGTTCACGACGGGATACGCCAGGATCGACCTGCTTTCCGGGTCGGGGCCGTACTACGACTACGCCGTCTTCAACGACAACGTCACGAGCGACGGCTCGTTCGTCCCCTCCGGCAGCGGCAACCCCGCGGCCGAGACCCTTCTCCTCCCCGTCCTGGTGGAGACGTCGGTCTACCAGAGCGAGCTCGTCCTGACGAACAGTGGCGCCGCACCCCAGACCGCCACGCTGGTCTACACCGAGTCGCTCGCCCCCGCTCTCGGCAGCGGCGGAAGCGTGACGGTCAACCTGGCCGCCGGTGAGCAGCGGATCATCCCGTCCGCAATCGCCTTCCTCAGGCAGCAGGGAGTCGCGATCGGGCCGGCGGGCGCCGCCTCCTACGCGGGGAGCCTCTCCGTCCAGTTCCAGACGGCCGGCGCCCCTTCGGCCGGATTCGCCGGGGCGCGGACCTCCGCGCCGGCTCTGGGCGGAGGGGAATACGGCGTCTTCTATCCGGCGTTCGGAATCTCCGAGGGGGCTTCGGCCGAGGCCTGGGTCTTCGGGCTCCAGGAGACGTCCAGCGTCCGCTCGAACCTGGCCGTGGACAACATGGGGAACGTCGGGGGCGCCCTCACCTTCCACCTCGAGGTCTACGACGGAGACACCGGCCAGCTCGCCGGGCGATCCCCCGACTACCCGCTCGCGCCGCACGCCTGGCTCCAGCTCAACGACGTGCTGCAGGGATACGGCGTCTCGAACGGCTTCGTCCGGGTCGTCACGACCGCCGGGACCGACCGCTTCCTCGCCTACGGCGTCGTCAACGACGGGGCGACGCCCACGAGCGGAGGGACCAACGACGGGAGCTTCCTCGCCTTCGGCAACCGGTGACTACTACGACTACCAAGGCCCCTCACCCGTTGCCGCCCCCCGGTCCCAGCCGGGCGCTCAGCGCCGCGATGGCCTGGAGCGCCCGGGCCTCCACGAGCGGGCTCGGGCTGCCCAGCTGCTCGTAGAGGAGATCCAGGTCTCCCTTCCCGCCGAGGCGGGCGACGAGGAGGAGGGCCTGGCCGCGCACGCCGTCGGAGCAGGTGGCGTCCGAGGCGACCTGGCGGGCGAAAGAGAGAAGATCCGCCGCCTCGCCGGGGCTCATCTCCAGGAAGGTCTGCATGACGAAGCCCGCCGGCCCGTTCTCGTCGCGAGCGGCCAGCGCAGCGGCCTCGATCTCCTCGAGGCTCCGCTTCAGCTGGGCCTCGGCGACCTGCAGGCGGGCGACCTCCCCGGCCCTCGTCGCGGGATCGACGGCCGCCGCCTCGACCTCTCCCTTCATCGCCTCGAAGCCGGCACCGAAGTAGCGCTCGAACGCGTCGCGCCCTCCCGGAGAGCTGGCGACGTGGCCCCGGCCGGCGGCGGCGAACCGTTCGAGGAGCCTCGGCGTCGCGAGCTTTCCGTAGGCGGCGAGCGCCTTCGCGAGGGCGCGGGCCTCCGCGCCCCCCTTCGACACCACCGGATCTTCCGCCGCGATCCGGAAGAGCTGGTTCAGGGCCGCCGGCGAGCCCGACGCCTGGAGCGCCGAGATGCCGGCCACCTTCCCGGCAGCGCCCCGGGCGTGGATGACCGCGGAGGCGAGCTGCGACTCGCGAGAGGCCACGGGCGTCCTCACCGCCAGCTGGGCGGCGAGGGCCATCGGAGTGCGCCGGTCCGGAAGCCTCATGAGGTTGGCCGCGGCAAAGGCCGCGACCGGGATCACGAGCCCCCCGAGCACGAATTTGACGAGGCGACTCTTCGGGTCGGCCCGATTCAGGAGCTGCGACTTCCCCGCCAGCCGGCGCCCCCGGAGCGTCCGGGCGTCGACCCAGACGCTCAGGACGAAGCTGAGGGCCACCAGCAGGACGCCGAACACGCCGATCCCGAGGCGCCCGCGGAGGTTCCACCACGGGAGGTAGGTCGCCGCGAACAGGAGGAGGGCGGCCGAGAGGCTCGCGGGGAGGAGCAGCTCGACGGCGAGGCCGACGAGTCCGATGGTCTCGACACGGGTCCTGGCAGGCGGCTCCTGCGGTTCGCGGCTTTCTGGCGGCATCGTGTTCGGAGCGGGTGCTCGCTCTCCTTGGGGATCGATGCTACCAGTGCGCCGGACGGTCACGGTCCCCGGCCGGAGGCCCTTCTCGCAGGGGAGGCGATCCGGCCGGCGGCGCGTCGCTCCGGAGGTCAGGCTTTCCGGGCCTCCAGCGATCGAGCCTCGGGGGGCGGGCTCACTCCGAGCCGCAACCCGTTCTTGCCGTTGCTCTTCACGCTGTAGAGCAGCTCGTCCACCTCGCGCATCATCGCGTCGAGCGATGGCGGGGCCTGGATGAACGTGACCATCCCCATGCTGAAGCGGATGGGATTCGACCCGTCCGCCGTCACCCCGGAGAGAGCCTCGCGCAACCTCGGAGAGAGGGAGGAGGCGTCCTGGGACGAGGTGTCGGGAAGCAGCAGCGCGAACTCGTCTCCTCCGATCCGCGCGACGACGACGGCGCCCCGCACGACCTTTTCCAGCCGGGCGACGACCCCGGCCAGCACCGAGTCTCCGACGGCGTGACCGAAGGAGTCGTTGATCTTCTTGAAGTCGTCCACGTCGATCAGGGCGAGCGTCAGGGGCCCGGCGTCGCGCCTGAGCCGGGCTATTTCCACCCCCGCCCGTTCGCGAAGTCCTCTCAGGTTCGTCGCTCCGGTCAGCGCGTCGGTGCGCGCCAGGAATTTCTCGTGATCGGCGAGCCGCTTCAGCTCGTAGGCGAGGAAGCTGAAGGTCACGAAGGACCCCAGCTGGAGGAAAGCGTTCCAGTAGCGAACGGCGGGGACGACGTACGTCCGCTCGAGCACGTTGGCGCCGAGATAGGCCATGCCGCACGCGACGGCCGACAGCAGGCCCGTTCGCCGGCCGGCGAACCAGGTGAAGACGAAGATCGGGAAGAGATAGAAGAACGCGACGTCCACCTCGGGCGGCGTCACCAGGTCTGCCAGGAGCACGGCGAACCAGGCCACGCCGCCGACCGCGTACAGAACCCACCTCGGCATCCCTTCGAGGACGGAGATGATCCGACGGGCAAGCGGCTCCACACCCCGCATCTGCCCTATCTTTTCACAAAGCTCCTGAATGTTGAGTTCCCGCACGCGAATTCGACGGACCCACCCTGAATCCGGGCAAGGCGGGGCGAAGAGCGGTGCTAGCCTCTCGGGGGGAGCGAGACCGTGGACAGATTGAAAGCACGGGCAGAAGCGTGGGCGGCCGCCGATCCGGATCCCGACACGGCGGCCGAGATGCGCCGGCTGGTCTCGGCCGGAGACGTCCCGGAGCTGGAGGACCGGCTGACGGGGCGTCTCGAGTTCGGGACCGCCGGACTCCGCGGGATCCTCGGGGCCGGGCCGAACCGGATGAACCGGGCCGTCGCGCGGCAGGCCACGGCGGGCCTCGCCCGGTACCTCCTGAAGACGGACCCCGACGCCGCGTCGAGGGGGGTGGTGGTCGGGCGCGACGCCCGGCGCCTCTCGGACGAGATGGCGCACGACGCCGCCGGCGTCCTGGCCGCGCACGGGATCCCGGCCCTCGTCGCCCCGGAGGCGGCACCGACGCCCCACGCCGCCTTCGGCCTGAAGCAGCTCGCGGCCGCGGCCGCGGTCGTCGTCACCGCGAGCCACAACCCTCCCGAGTACAACGGCTACAAGGTTTACTGGGGAGACGGCGCGCAGATCGTCCCGCCCCACGACAGGGGAATCGCCGCCGAGATCGAGGCCGCCGGACCCGCTTCGGGGATCCCCCTCCTCCCCGAGGACGAGGCGAGGTCGCGAGGGCTCTGGAGGGATCTCCCCGGCTCCGTCGGGGAGGGGTGGCTCGCTGGAATCCTGGGCCAGCAGCGGCACCCGAGCGCTGGGCGCGATGCCGTGATCGTGACGACGGCGCTCCACGGCGTCGGCGGGAAGTGGCTGGGCGACGCGCTCTACCGCGCCGGATTCGGGTCGGTCCACCCCGTCCCCGAGCAGCAGACCCCCGACGGCCGCTTTCCGACCGTCTCCTTTCCGAACCCGGAGGAGAAGGGAGCGCTCGACCTCGCGCTGGCGCTGGCCGAGAGGACCCGCGCAGACCTCCTCTTGGCAAACGACCCGGACGCGGACCGGCTGGCGGTCGGGGCCCGGGATTCCAGCGGCCGGATGCGGGTCTTCTCCGGGAACGAGACGGGCGTGCTCCTGGGGCACTACGCGCTGACGCAGCTGTCCGAGCGGCCGGCGAAGCCTCTCCTCCTCGCCACGATCGTCTCCTCCTCCCAGCTCGGCCGGATCGCCCGGGACCTCGGCGCGCGTTACGAGGAGACGCTCACCGGCTTCAAGTGGCTGATGAACCGGGCGCTCGAGGTGGAGGCCGAGGAGGGGGCCTCGCTCGTCTTCGCCTACGAGGAAGCCCTGGGGTACACCGTGGGCGACGTCGTCCGCGACAAGGACGGCGTCGGAGCGGGGGTCCTCTTCGCCGATCTCGGCGGCTGGTGCCGCTCGCGCGGCGTCACCGCCTGGGACTACCTGGCCGAGATCCAGCGGGCCCACGGCCTCACCGTCTCCTCGCAGAAGAGCGTCGTGCGGCCCGGGCGCGAAGGCCAGCAGGAGATCGCGGGCCTGATGGAGCGCCTGCGGAAGGACCCGCCGGTCCAGGTGGCCGGCGAGAAGGTCGTCTCCCTCCGCGACTACGACCTCGGGATCGTCCGCGAAGGGGAACGAGAGCGCCCCACGGGGCTCCCGAGGTCGAACGTGCTCGCCTTCGTCCTGGAGGGAGGGGCGCGCATCACGGTGCGCCCGTCCGGCACCGAGCCGAAGCTGAAGTACTACTTCGAGAGGAGCGAGGTCCCGGCCACGGGCGAGGCGCTCGCCGCCACGCGGGAGCGCGCCGAGAAGAGGCTCCGGGAAATGGAAGGCGCGTTCGGGACCTGAGCCCTCTTGCCGCCGGAGCGGCAGCCCCTGTTCCTATAATCCTCCCGCCTTGTGGCAAGGTCCGGATGCCGACGGAAGTGGACGAGGTGGGACCGGCGATCGGGCCCTTCTGTTCGTCTGGGTGATCGCGCTCCTCCTCCCGTTCGTCGTTCTGCATCGCACGTACCTACACCCGACGACCGATCTCGTGGCGGCCCGCCCCGACGCCCAGCCGTACGACGACCCGACGACGAACGCCACCTCGATGGCAAGGGCATGGGCGCGGCTCGACCGCGGGGACTTCCGTCCGGTCGACGACCGCGTGTTCGCCCCGGCGTCGAACGTCATCGCCCTCGGGGAGTACTACCCGCTCTCTTCCCTCGTCGGGTATCCCTTTGCCCGGCTCTTCCACTCGGTTCCTCTGGGAGTCAATGTCCCGTACTACCTGGCCCTCGCCACCGTGCCGGTCGTCCTTTACTCCCTGTACGCCCAGGTCGCCGGGCCCGGCCTCGGCGCGGCCCTGGCGGCTTTCCTCGTGGCCTGGGGACCCGGACGGATGAACACGCTAGGAGTCATCAGCATCCTGTCCACTGCCTACATGGTCCTCGCACTGATCGGCGCGGCCCGCTTTCTGAGGTCTGCGCGGCGGCGGGACCTCGTCCTATTCGGCGCCTCGCTCGCCGTCCAGGCGTTCTCGAGCCTCTACGGCCTCGTGCAAGGGGGGGTCTGGGCCTCCGGAGCCTTCGTGATCCTCGGCGGCCACGCCCTCCTCCGGCGCCGAAACCTCGGTCGTATCGCGGCCCTCCTCGCGGTCTCGGTCGCGGCGCTCGTTCCGGCCGCCCTCTACAACCTGCCGTACTTCCGCTCGTTCGAGGAGCTCGGCGTCTTCACCGACCGGAACACGTTCGAGGCCCACGCAGCCGATCTCCTCTCGCTCCTGCACGGTGGCATCTTTGGCGGTCCGGTCAGCAGCTTCCTCCAGCAACACGTGGTCGGATTCACTCCGGGAGCAGCCGCCTTCTTTCCGACGCTCAGCGTCGGCGTGGCCCTGGTGGCCTGGGCCGCCTGCCGCCGCGGTCGGTCCGTCCCCGTTCCGACGGGCGGAGGCCCGCTCCCCTCTCCCCTGCCGTGGGTCCTTCTCGCCGGTCTCCTCTTCGCTCTGGCCCTCGGGCCGACGGTCCGTCTGGCCGGACGACCTGTCGCCGTGGGCCCCACCCTCCTGGTGATGAAGCTCCCCGTCGTCGGCCTGGTCCGTGGAATCCACCGGTACGACCAGTGGTTCGACTTCTCTCTCGGGGCGGCGGCAGCCCTGGCCTTCGCGACACTGAGACGGCGGTTCCCTGGCCGGGCGCTCCCGGCCCTTGCCTGCGCCTTGGTTCTCGTTGACACCTGGCCGGCGGATGTCCCCTCGTTTCGATATCCTTCTCCCACGAGCGCGGCGGAGGCCTTCCGGAGCCTGCCGCCCGACGGCGTGGTGGCGTACCTGCCGTTTTCCCGATACTCGGCGGCCCGTGCATTCGTCGACCAGGTAGAGCACGGGCGGCGGGTGGCGAACGGGTGGCTCACGTTCACGACGCCGCTCCACCTCTGGCTCGAAAAGGCGGTCGCCGGCCTCGGCCCCGCGGCCTCGCTGGCTCTCCTCCGGGATCTCGGCGTCTCCGCCGTGGCCATCGACCGCGCGGCGGTATCGCCGGACGACCTGTCCGGCTTCGAGGCGCTGGCGGTGCCGGACCCCGTCCTCGGCATCCGATCGGCGGAGAGACGGGGGGAGATGCTGATCTTCAGGCTCGACGCCGCCAGCGTGCGACTGCTCGGCTCGGGCGACGTCTCGGGGCTCGTCTTTCAGGGACGGCACGCCCGGATCGGATCGAGTTCGGGCCCCCTCACCTTCTTCATCGGCCCCCAGTGGCGGGAAGTGGACGTTCTCCTGGACGGGGCACGCGTTCGCGACCGGCTCTACGCGCCGCCGACGCTGCCCCCGCCCTACCGTGTCTCGCTCGGCAAGCCTGTCCCGCCGGGGAGCAAGGTCGTCGACGTGAGGACCGGACGCCTTCTCGGCGTGGGTGAGTGACGGGGAATCCCTCTCCGTCCCAGCTCCTACTCGCTCCGGAGCGTCTCCAGGGGGCGGAGGGCGAGGGCGCTGGCGCTCGCCCCGAGACCGGCCCCGACCGCCAGGACGACCGCCCCCGCGACGCCGGCGACGGCGAGGCCCGGGTCCCCCGTCCAGCTCATCTCGAGCGCCCTCGTGACGAAAAGGTGCGCGAGGACGAAGGCGCCCCCGGTTCCGACGCCGCCGGCCACGAGCCCGGTCAACGCGTACTCCACCGAAAAGATCCCGGCCACGCCGGCCCGCGTCGTCCCCAGCGTCTTGAGGAGCGCCGCCTCCCGGCCCCGGCTGGCGGCCGTCGCCCCGACGGCCCCGGCCAGGAGGACGACCCCGGCCGCGACCGTGAAGAGGCCCAGGGCGCGAACCGCGGTCGCCGCGCGGGAGATCACCTCGGCCACCTTCTCGAGGATCTCCCGGGTCCGGATGACCGTCACGTTCGGGAAGTCGTGGGCGAGGAGATCCTGCACCTGTCCTTCCTTCTCGGCCGGTAGCCGGGCCGCCATCAGCCGGAACTGGGGAGCCCCCTCCAGCGCGCCCGGCTTCACGACGAAGAAGAAGTTGATCCCGAACGTCCTCCAGTTGACCTTCCGGAGGCTCGTCACCTTCAGGTCGACGGAGACGCCCTGGATGTCGAAGGTCAGGACGGCTCCCAGCCCGACCCCGAGGCGTTCGCGGGCGAAGTCTTCCTCGATGCTCACCTCGGCGGCGGCCGGGTCGCTCCAGAGCTGGCCGGCCGTCACCTCGTTGCCCGGCGGGAGCTTCTCGAGGTACGTGAGCCGTTGTTCGCGGCCCAGCGCCCACCGGCGGCGCTCGGGCTCCTTCCTCGCCTCCCTCGCCAGCTCCTCGGCCCTCTTCCCGTTCACGGCCACGAGCCGCGCCATGACGACCGGGACCGACTCGACCCGCGTGGCGCCCCGCGACTCGAGTAGCCGCGTCACCCCCTCGAGCTGGTCCGTCTGGACGTCCAGGAGAAAGGCGGTCGGGGCGTCCTTCGGCAGCTCCGACCGGAGCCGCCGGGTCAGCTGCCCCTCCGCCAGCGCCATCGCGAGGACGACGAGGACGCCCAGGCCGAGCGCCACGATCGACCCCAGCGTCGCGGCTCCCGGACGGGCGAGCGCGGCCAGTCCGTGCCGCGTCCAGAACGGGAACCGCCGCCGCGGCAGGAAGGCGACCCCCTTCGTCAGCGCCCACGCCGCGAGCGCCAGGACCGAGATCGACAGGAGGAGCCCGGCGGTGAACTGCGCGCCCAGGAGCGCCGACCGGCCCTGGATCGCGGCGGCGGCGCAAGTTCCGAGGACGACGGAGAGACCCGACACGGCCAGCGCCCACCGGCTGGCGGGAATCGGCTCCACGTCCCGCCGGAGGACCCGCGAGGGAGGGACGCGCCGGGCGGCGGCCAGCGGCGGCGTCCCGAAGACGAGGGCCACCCCCGTCCCGAGGGAGAGCCCCTTCCAGACCGACGCCCACGGGAAGACGACGATCCCGCCGAGGGACTTCAGGTCCGGGAGGAGGCGCGGCAAGACGTAGAGGACGCCCAGCCCTGACGCGGCCCCGGCGACCGACGCCAGGAGTCCGAGCAGCCCGAGCTGCAGGAGATAGAGGGCGAAGACCTCGCGCGGACGGACGCCGAGGCACTTCATGATGGCGAGGGAGTCGAGGCGGCCGGCGATCCAGGCGCGGGTCGTCAGCGCCACGCCGACCCCACCCACGAGGAGCGAGAGGAGGGCGACGAGCCCGAGGAACCGGTCGACGCGCTTCATCCCCTCGCGGAGGCCGGGCTCCGAGTCGAAGGCCGTCTTCACCGAGACCGCCCCGTCGGCCCCGCTCGCCCGCCGGAGCGACTCGGCGACGCGGCGCGCCTCGTCCCGCCCGGCGTTCGCGGGAAGCCGCAGGAGGACCTTCCTCTCGATCCGGCTTCCGAACCGGGTGAGCCCGGCCCTCTCGAGGCCGGCCGTGGAGACGAAGACGCGCGGCCCGAGGGCGAACGGACCGGCGAGCCGGTCGGGCTCCCCTTTCGCCACGCCCGAGACGACGAACGGGACTCCGCCGACGTAGAGGGTCCCGCCCACGGCCAGGGAGAGGCGGGAGAGGACCTCCGGCGCCACCACGACCCGGTCGCCTCCCAGCAGCTCGGCGAGGGGACGGGCGGGCTCGAGGGCGACGGCGCCGAACAGGGGATACGCCGCCGAGACCGCCTTCAGCTCCACGAGCTGGCTGATCCCGGGGGCTTCCGACGTGCCCCCCATCGTCACCACGGTCGGCAGCTCCGCCGTCTCGGCCCGGACGGCGGGCACCGCGGCCGCGGCGGCCAGCAGCTCCGCCGGCAGCGCCCGGTGCGACTCCGCCGCCACGTCCCCGCCCAGGAGCGGACGCGCCTGCGCCCGGAGCCCCGCGTCCACGGACGCCGTGAAACCGGCCGTCGCCACGACCGCCGCCACGCCGAGACCCAGGCAGACCGAGAAGAAGAGGGCCCGGCGCCGGCTGCCCCGGGCCTCCCGGAGCAGCTGGCGGAAGAGGAACCGGAGCGTGACGCGGGCGCTAGGAGAGCCGCTCATCGCTCGCGATCCGCCCGTCCAGGAGGTGAACCCGGCGGCTGGCCCTGGACGCGAGCGCCACGTCGTGCGTGACGAGGACGAGCGTCGCGCCCGTCCCCTTCCAGAGCTTCTCGAGCGCCGCCAGCACCATCGACCCGGTCCGGCTGTCCAGGTTCCCGGTCGGCTCGTCGGCCAGGAGGAGCGTCGGCGACGGCGCGAAGGCGCGGGCCAGCGCGACCCGTTGCTGCTCGCCACCCGAGAGCTGAACCGGATAGTGGTGCGTCCGGTCGCCGAGGCCCACCTCGACGAGGAGCTCTCTCGCCCTCTCCTCCGGCAGGTCCCGTCCCAGCAGCTCCAGCGGGAACATCACGTTCTCCAGGGCGGTCAGGTTCGAAAGGAGCTGGAACGACTGGAAGACGAACCCGACCTTCCGCCGCCGGAGCAGCGCCAGGGCGTCCTCGGAGAGCGAATGGACCGGCTCTCCGTCCAGCCAGACTTCCCCCGACGTCGGCCGGTCGAGCCCCGCGGCAAGGCCCAGGAGGGTCGACTTCCCGCTCCCCGAGGGGCCCAGGATGGCCACGAACTCCCCCGCCTCGATCCGGAGGTCCACCCGCTCCAGCACGGTCAGCATCTTCTGCCCGGAGGGGAGGCTCTTGGTCGTCTGCCGGAACTCGAGGCGCGGCGGGAGGGAGGTCAAGCTGTCGCAGTATAGGGAAGGGCGCGGCGGATCCCCCTTTAGACTCGAGGGGTGACCGATCCGAGGCCGCCACGGAAGTTCCTCGCCGTTTTCCTCGCCGCCGCCCTCTGCGCGGCCTTCGCGACGGCGGCCCCCGGGGCGTCCGACCCGAAGAGGCCCATCACCATCGCCTTCCTCGGCGACAGCCTGACCGCGGGGCCGGGACTGACGGAATCGGAGACCTTCCCCACCCGGGTGGGAGAGATCCTCGCGTCGGCCGGCAGCCCGGTCCGCGTCGTGAACGGCGGCGTCTCCGGCGACACGACGGCGGGCGGCCTCCGCCGGATCGGCTGGCTCCTCCAGCAGAAGCCGGGCATCGTCGTCGTCTGGCTCGGGGCGAACGACGGCCTGCGCGGGTTCCCCGTGGAGGAGACCGAGAAGAACCTGCGGGAGATCGTCCGCCGGTCGAAGGAAGCGGGCGCGAGGGTCCTCCTCTGCGGGATGCACGTCCCTCCCAGCTACGGCCCGATCTACCAGAACAGCTTCTCGGCCATCTTTCCGCGCCTGGCGAAGGAGCTCGGCGTGGCCCTCTCCCCGTTTCCGCTCGGCGACGTCGCCGGGAAACCCGAGCTGAACCTCCCCGACGGGATCCACCCGAACCCGGCCGGGCAGCGCGTGGTGGCGGCTGCCGTGGCGAAGGACCTCGCCCCTCTCCTGGGACCCTGACTCCCTGACCGGAGGAGGTCACCCTTTCATCTTTTCGCTCGGCGCGCCTCGAGGAAGGCGATGTCCTCGGTGTCGCCCGGCGAGGAGCGGTTCGCCTGGGCGAGTCGCTTCATGCGCAGGAGATCCGCTTCCGAGGCTACACGCCAGGCCTTCGATCGGACATTGAAGGTGGTCGCTCGCCGGGCGAGCGCTGCTGCGGGCAGCGGGAAATCGAAGAGCAGGTCCACGCGCAGCCCTGTTTCCGGGGCGAGGAAGTACGCGCTCGCGGGCGCGTCCAGACGGAGCCGGGCGGCGGCCACCCGCCGGTTGCCGATCGTGGCCGTCACTTCGCCCTCGGCGCTGACCCGGGAAGCGAGCTCGAAGCCCCTGTCGTAGAGGACGTCGACCAGGGGGCCGAGCGCTTCGGCGGGACGGGCGATCAGGAAATCGAAGTCCCGCCGGTACGGGAAGCCGCTTCGAGGAACGTTATCCGGCTACTGGAAGCTGCGCGTGGGGGACTGGCGGGTCGTCTATGCGTGGTCTATGCGATCCACGGCGACGAGGTCGTGGTGTTCGCCGTCAGGCACCGAACCAGGATCTACGACGAGGTCGGCCTCACTACCCGTCCATGACGCCGTCGTTCCTCCTCGTTCGCGCGATAATCAACCCCGAGAAGGGCTGACCGAAGGACGAAGCCATGCCAGTGATATCGATGTTCTACGGAATCATCATCTCGATGTACTTCCTCGACAGCAGGAGGCACAAGGCCCCTCACATCCACGTCCGATATCAGGAGCACGAAGCCGTCGTGGCGATCCCGGACGGCGACACGATCGAAGGGAGTCTCCCCGGCGGGAAGATGAAGCTGCTGCGCGCGTGGGTCGAGATCCACACGGATGAACTGATGGCGGACTGGGAGCTTGCCTCTTCCGGCCGCGGTGTCTTCCCGATCGACCCTCTGAGGTGATCTCGATGAATCCGCGAGTGACGGACGTGAGGCCCAATCCCGACTTCACCTTGATGCTGACGTTCGCGGACGGAAGTGTCCGCCGATTCGACGTGAAGCCGTACCTCGAGATCGGTGTGTTCCGGGAGCTGTCCGACCTCAGTCTCTTCAGCTCCGTGAGGCCAGTGCGCGGGAGTATCGAGTGGGTGCACGGCCAGGATCTCTGTCCCGACACGCTGTACGAGGAAAGCGTACCGCTGATCCCGCAGCCGTAGGGATCCCGAACGGAGTCCAGCGGCAGACGAAGGCCCCCGAAACGCAACAAGTCACGCAGGACACCGGGAGTCAACGACAACCGGGGCGAAGACCTTCCTGGCTAAACTACAACATCAAGACCAGACCCCGCTCGCCCCTGACGCACCGTCCCGAAGCGCGAGAGGGGCCCCGCCTCGTCCGGAGGCGGAGTCCCCTCCCTTCTCAAGGCGGCGCGGAGATGAAGGCAGCTCAGAGCGCGGAGGTCTCCTCGAGCTCCCGCGCCTTCGTTTCCGGGAACCAGGCGAGGATCAGGACGAGGGCGATGAGGGGACCGGCGGCGGTCAGGCGGACCGCGGCGCCCCAGCCGATGGAACCCGCGAGGTGGCCGACGAGGAGCGGCACCAGGACGAATCCGATCCGCCCGAAAGCGTTGTTGGCCCACGCGAAGGCGTCGCCCCGGAGAGGCGTCGGGAAGAGCTCGGTCGTGTAGGCGTTGAGGACCACCTGGACGGCGCCCGCGCCGAAGACGCCGAAGACGAGGGCGGCCGTGAGCGGCCAAAAACCGTGGAGCGAGTAGGTGGCGACGAGCGCCGCCACCTCCACGCCGAAAACGAGCGCCCCGCCAGCCCTGCGCCCGAGCCGGTCGAGGAGCGCTCCCACCGAGAAGACGGCCGGCATCGCGAGAATCGCCGAGAGCCCCACCGCGACACCGACCTGGGCATCGGTGAGGCCGCGCTCGGCAAGGGCGAACTCCTTCCAGAAGGCCACCGCGCACTGGGTGCCGGCGTAGGTGCAGCTCCAGACCACACCCAGCTGCAGGACCCGGCGCCGGTACGGCCCGCGAAGGAGGGCAAGGCGCGAGCCGCGCCCGGGACGCGGCCCGGCCGCGACAAACCGCCGACTCTCACTCAGGCCCCATCGGGCGAAGGCGAGGAGGACGAGGGGCGCCGCGGCGACGAGGTAGACGCTTCTCCACCCCGGAGCCGTCCTGAGCAGCAGCGGCACCGCTACCGCGCCGCACACCATCCCGAGCGCGAACGACCCCTGGACGACCCCAAGGCCGAAGCCCCGCTTCCGGGCCGGCAGTTCCTCGGCGGCGTAGACCATCGCCGTGGCGGTCTCGGCAGCGAGGAAGACGCGGGCGAGGAGCTGCGCGACGGCGAAGAGCAGTGCGCCGGGCGCCAGACCGCTGGCGAACGTGAAGAGCGTGTAGCCACCGATGGTGACGAGAAGGAGCCGCCTTCGCCCGATCCGGTCGGCCCCGCGGACCAGAAAATAGGCGGCCACGGTCCCCAGGTTGACGAAGGAGACCAGCGCCCCGCCCTGCAGTTCGTCGAGGCCGAAATCCGCCCGGATGTTGGGGAGGAGCTGGGTGAGCGCGACGAGATCGTAGCCGTCGAAGAAGGTCGCGACGCTCAGGAAGAGGAGGAGCCTCCGCTGGCCGGCGTCGAGACCCGCCCGGGTGGAGATCGTCACGGCCGGCCCATCGCGTCCCGGAAGAGCGCGGCGACCTCCCCGGGTGAGGCGGGCGGACGCGGGTGGCCACAGGCGTCGAGGAGAGCCTCGACCCGCTCGGCGCGCGCGCCTCCGACGGCATCGACCGGCTCTCCGTCGATCAGGAGTCTCCCGTCCGTCATCCGGTCTCCCCTTTCCTCCTCGCATCTTCGCGTGCGAGGTAGGCCGCAATCTCGGACGCCGACACCTCGACGTGAGGCTCGCGCAGCAGGCTCACGTGGTCTCCCGGCACGTCGTGGATCTCGACGCCCCTGGTCAGGAGCCGCGGCCACGATTCGCTGAGCCTGAGCCGCCGCTCCGGCTTGCCATCGAGGCAGGAGAGAAACAGCCCCCGGACGTCCAGCGGAAGGAGCCGGTAGACGCCGAGCGCTCTCCGCGCCGCTCGCTCGAAGGCGGCCGACGGGCGCTCGGCCGCGGGACGCCCCGCAGAGCCGAGAAGCGTCGCCAGAGAGCGCCGTGTCATCCGCACACCCAGCCCCGCCAGGTAGGCGGGACGGTCAGGCCACGCGAGCTCGCCCAGCCGCGACGCGTGGTGAACGACCCGGATCCAGCCTCTGACGGCGGCCGACTCGGCCCGGGCCTGAAGGGGGTGACAGTCGGTATCGAGGAGAACCACTCCGGCCACGCGGCCACCCGGCGCCATCCGTCGCGCCATCTCCAACGCCAGCAGACCCCCCATGGAGTGCCCCCCCAGCCAGATCGGACCAGCGGGCACGAGGCCCCGCAGCTCGTCGACGTAGTGCCGCGCCATCGCCTGGAGGGTCGTGTCCGCAGGGGTACCGCTCGGCCACACGGGTGCCTGGATGCCGAACACCGGACGCTGGCCGCCGAGGGACCTGGCCAGCAGACGGTACGAGAGGATCCCGCCGTCGAGCGCGTGGACGAGGACGAGCGGCGTCCCCGCACCCGTCGTCGAAAGGGGAAAGACGCAGGACGACCGTCCGTCCCCCTTCTGCTCGCCGGAGATCCGGACCGCCGTTGCGAGGCTCTCCAGCGTGGCCGAGGCCGCGAGGTCCCCCGGGAGGAGGTTGCAGGAGAAGCGTTCGTTGACACGCCCGAGCATCGTCAAGGCGAGGAGGGACTCGCCACCCAGGAGGAAGAAGTCGTCGCTCCGTTCGACCCTCGACAGGCCGAGGAGCTCGGACCATATCCCGGCGATCTCCGCCTCCGCGGCGTCGGCCGGCTCCCCTTCGGCCGTCTCCCTCTCCGCCGGCCCGTTCAGCAGGCCGAGTCGCTCTGCCATAGACGTTCGCTGCGGCTTGCCGGTGCTCCCCTTCGGGATCTCGTCCACGAAGACGAATCGGCGCGGGATCTTGAACTCCGCCAGGCTCTCCGCGGCGAAGGTGCGCAGCTCGCGGGCGCTGGCCCCGCCCGGCGCGCGAAGGACGACCGCCGCGGCGAGGTCCTCTCCGAGTCGCGGGTGAGGAACCGCGAAGACGACGGTCTCTGCGACCGCCGGGTGACGGGAGAGGACCTCCTCGATCTCGTACGGCAGGATCTTCTCCGCTCCGCGATTGATCGCTTCCTTGATCCGGCCTTCGAGGTAGAGGAAGCCGTCGGCGTCGAGGCGGCCGAGGTCACCCGTCCGGAACCAGCCTCCGCGGAACGCCTCGGCGTCGGCCGCCGGGTCGTTCGCGTACGACTCGATGACCGTCGGTCCGCGCAGGACGATCTCGCCGGTGCATCCTGCGGACCGGAGCGTTCCGTCGTCTCCGAGGATGGCCACCTCGGGGCCGCAGCAGCGACCGACCGAGCCGGGCCTGCGCGCGCGGGGCTCGAACGGGGTCATCGTGACCCGACCCGCCTCGGTGAGGCCGTACCCCTCGACGACCGGGACGGCCAGCCGCCGCTCCAGCTCGTCGCGAAGGGCTTCGGGCAGCGGCGCCCCCGCCGAGGTGACGAAGCGTAGCGAACCGAACAGCTCTCGGTCCTGCGCGGGCGGACAGGCCTCGAGGATGGCCCGGTGGAGGGTCGGGTTCGCCGAGTACTGCGTCGGCCGGACCTCCCGCATCCAGGAAGCGAACGAGGTGGGGTGGAAGCCGGGTGTCGAGACCACCGCTCCGCCGGAGAAGAGCTGGATGAGGGCCGACAGGAGGCACTGGAGGTGAAAGTGGGGGGTGATGATCAGGACCCGCCCCGCGTCGGCCTGGGGGAAGACGGCCCTCATGCTGGCGACCATGGCGACGAGGCCGCGATGGGTCAGCGGGACGAGCTTCGGACGTCCCGTCGTAGCCGACGTGAACAGGAGAAGCGCGGTGCCAGGAAGGTAGCTGGTCCGTCGGCGCGAGGCTGCGCGAGCCGGCCCCGTCCCGCTTCGGGCCGTGTGGGGGAAGACCGCGACCTCGAGCCTCGCCGCCACGTCGAGCACCTCGGCCTCGGCGCGGTCCGGGACGAGGAGCGCCCGGGCACCGAGTCTCGCCAGGGAAACGGCGAGCTCCTCGGGGCGAAGCCCGGGATTGAGCGGTGCGCAGGCGGCGACCCGAGTCACGCCGAGGAACGCGACCAGGGCCTCCGGGCCCTCGGGAAGATGAACCGCCACCGCGTCCCCGCTCACGACGCCGGCCGAGGCCAGCCGTGCCGCGATCGCGCCCGATCGCGCCCACAGCGTCGCATAATCGAGCGTCTCCCCGCCGGGCACGATCAGCGCCGGGGCCTGCGGGGACTCGTTCACCCGCCGCTCGATCTGGCGTCCCAGGTCCGGGAGCTCGGCCTCAGTGGCTGTGAAGGAATCTGGAAGGGGCCGCGCTGCTCGCGCCACGGTGTCAGCGCTTCGTCAGCTCCTTCGCGATCGTGATCTTGAAGCCGTCGGGGTCGGTCAGGGCGAAGTCGCGCATGCCCCAGTGCTGGTCGCGCGGCTCCTGGTCGAGCGTGCCCCCGCGGGCCACGATCCCCGCGGCGAGGGCGTCGACGTCCTGCGTCGTCGTGCAGTAGAGCCGGAAGCCCTCTCCCTTCTTCCGGTCGCGCCCCTTCATCCAGTCGTCCTGTCCCAGCATGAACGTGACGTCGCCTGCCCGGAGCTCGACGCCGGCCAGCTTTCCGTCCTTCTCCCAGCGGCCTTCGACGACGAACCCGAGGACGTCCCGGTACCACGTCAGGCTCTTCTCCAGGTCGTTCGCGGTGAAGCCGGGCGACAGCTCGCTCACTCTCAGGGTCCCCGACTTCGCAGGGGCGACCGGCCGCGCGGGCTTCGCCTCTTTCGCGGGCAGCTTTTTCGGGGCAGCCTTCGCAGTCACCTTCGCGGTCGGCTTCTTCGCACCCTTCGTCGTAGCCTTCGATTCAGCCTTCTTCGCGGCCTTCTTCGCTGTCTTCTTCACGGCCATTTCGTTCTCCTTCGCCCCTATCGTACGTCTCCCCGCGGCACCGAGCGATGCCGGACGGAGCTGCCCGCAGAGGCGCGCAGGGTGAGGTCGGCCTTGCCGAGCTCGCGCAGGGCGGACCACTCGCGCCTCAGCTCCCGCGAGAGGACGTCGGGAAGGGTCCGGAGCCACCCCTCGATCCGGAGGTCGACGAGCTCCCGCTTCTCCTCGATCGTCAGCTCGCGGGCGAGCTCCTCTCGGGTGCGGACGTCGACCCAGAGCCCGGCGGCGGCCCGGAGGCACTTCTTCGCCGTCGCCTCGGCGAGCTTCCTGCCGAAGACGAAGGCGGCGGACTCGCGGACGAAATACGGGAGCTCGCTCGCGCGACGGAGGCGAGGATCTTCGAGACCTTCTCCTCGTCCTGCTCGAGCCAGGGATTCGGCACCCGGAACAGGAGGTGCCGGTCCTCGCCCGGCACGATGCCGTGGCGCAGGAGGGCGAGAACGACCTTCTCCGGGACGTCGAGCCAGTCGGAGCTGATCTGGCGTCCCTCGAAGTCGAGAAGGACCTCGGTGCAGGGGCCGAGGAGGTCGGTGATCGTCTCCTCGAACTCCGGCCACGCCTCGACGAGGGGGTTCCACTCGAGGTGCTCCAGGACCCTGTCCGCGCGGTCCGGGTCCCCCGCGGGAAGCGACGCCGCGGACTGGACGGCACGGGCGAGCTGCTCCCGCCGGTGCGCAGTGGGGTCGGGGTGCTTCGTCCCGGTCAGCCGGAGCGTCTCGCGGCGGGGGTTCTCCAGGAACCTGCGCCGAGCCGCCGCATCACACGGTCCATGAAGACCGCCAGCTCGCTGACGTCCTTGGAGCCGTACGAGAGGTGCTGCCAGGTCCCCCAGCGGGCCGGCTAGCTCCCCGCGAAGGCGGTGAAGGGGATCCCGCCCACGCCCCCGGCAGGAGCTCGGACGCGGGAGGACGACCCCGGAGCCGTCCGCCCCGAGGACCGTGCGGCTGAGCCCGGCTCCCACCGCAGGCGGGCGAGGCTGACGGGGTTGCGCATCCGCGACGAATCCCTCCCCGACCTCCTTGAAGGCCGAGGGGGTCGAGAACTCCCTGGCCGGCGGAGGTCACCGGGGCGGCGGCGAGAGGCGGAGCACGGTCCTGGGTTGCGCGGCGAGCCGAGACGCCTATATGGTCGACGCCGGAGTTCTACGCCTCGGTCTGGTCGACGATCTTCGGTGGAGAGGCGTACAAGGGGACGGTGGTCAACCGGAAGAAGGGGGGAGCTCTTCGTCTCGGAGCAGACGATCACGCCGATGCGCGACAGCCGGACCGGGGAGCTCACCCACTTCGTCTCGGTCCTGCCCGCAGGGGGCCGGATCGGACGTCTCGAAAGTCTCGAAAACCTCGTTTTGATCCGGGGCCCCGCCGGGCTTAGCATGGGCAACAATTGACCAGCTCAGGAGACCGTCTTCGCAAGAGCCCTGCCGCCGTCGTCGGCCGGGGGAGGTCTGCCTTTCCGCAGCTGCGCAGAGGCGGTGGCTTCGTCCCATTTCTTCTCCTGCTCCTCTCCCTCGCGCCCTCCGCGCGAGCCGGCGACCGGGTGCGCCTGCAACTGAAGTGGCAGCACCAGTTCCAGTTCGCCGGCTACTACGCGGCCGAGGCGCAGGGCTACTACCGGGCGGCCGGGCTCGAGGTCGAGATCATCCCGGGGCAGCCGGGCGGGGACGCGGTACAGGAGGTGCTCGACGGCAGGGCCGACTTCGGAGTCGGCGCCACGGACCTGCTGCTGCGGCGCGAGCGGGGCGCGCCGGTCGTCGTCCTGGCGACCGTTTTCCAGCACTCGCCCCTGGCGCTCGCCGTCCTCAAGCAGAGCGGGCTCGAGACGGTCCACGACCTGGTCGGGTGCAAGGTGATGATCGAGCCCGGCTCGACCGAGCTCGACGCCTACCTGCGGAGCGAGGGGATCAGCGCCGACAGGTTCGAGCTGCTCCGCCACGACTTCGACGTGCGGGACCTCCTCTCCGGGAAGGTGAAGGCCATGTCCGTCTACGTCACCGACGAGCCGTTCGAGCTCGCCCTGGCCGGGCGGGAGTACCTGCTTTACACCGCACGCGCGGTGGGGATCGACTTTTACGGCGACAGCCTCTTCACGGTGGAGGCGCAGGTCGAACGCAGCCCGGGAAGGGTCCGGGCGTTCCGGGAGGCGAGCCTGAAGGGCTGGGACTACGCCATGCAGCACCCGGAAGAGGTCGTGCAGCTGGTCCACGCCCGGTACAGCCAGCGGCACGGCCTGGACCACCTCCGCTTCGAGGCCCGGCAGATGGTGCCGCTCCTGCAGGCGTCGCTCGTAGAGATCGGGCACATGAACCCCGGCCGCTGGCGCAGGATCGCCGAGGTCTACTCGGAAATGGGGATGATGCGCCGGGACTTCGACCTCGCGGGCTTCCTGTACGACCCCGACCCCCGGCCCAGGGGCCTGACCTGGATCCACGCGGTCCTCGCCGCCACCGCCCTCCTCGCGCTCGTCGCCACCCTGACGGCGATCCGCCTCTCCCGGCTCTCAAGCGCGCTGCGCAGGAGCGAGGCGATCTACCGGACCATCCTGAACGCCTCGCCCGACGGCATCGCGATCACGGATACCGGGGGCCGAATCGTGATGGTCTCGCCCGGGGCCGTGACGATGTTCGGCTGCGCCCGGGAGGAGGAGCTGCTCGGGCATCCCGTCACCGACTTCATCGTCCCGGAGGACCGGGAACGCGCCGCTTCCAACGTCGCGCTCACGTTCCAGGGGAACGGGCCAGGGCCGGTCGAATACCGTTCCCTGCGCGCGGACGCGAGCACCTTCGACATGGAGGCGAACGGGGAGGTCATCCGGGACGGGGGGGGGCGGCCGGTCCAGATGGTCTCCATCGTCCGGGACATCACGGAGCGGACGCGGGTCAGGGCGGCGCTCGAGCAGAGCGCGAGGGAGATTCTGGACCTGAACGCCGGGCTCGAGCGGCGCGTGGAGGAGAGGACGGCCGAGCTGGAGGCCTACTCGTACTCCATCTCGCACGAGCTCAGGACCCCGCTCCGGGCGATCGACGGTTACTCCGCCCTGGTGGCCCGGAGATACGAAGGAGCCCTCGACCGGGAAGGACTCCGGCTCTTCGGGCAGATCCGC
>CAIMWE010000230.1 GCA_903845115.1 uncultured Acidobacteriota bacterium
GGCAGGCCAGTTTTCGGAGACGACCGAACGCTCCGCGTGCGTGACCGGACGCCGTCGCCGTCCCCTCGGTCATCGGTCCGTCGACACGTCCGTACGTGTAGGCGTTGTCGAGAAAGACCGGCGTAGCGCCGGCTGGCTCGCACGCCTCGATCATCGGGCTCCCCCCTTCCGGATCTCAGCCGGAGGGTGGAAACGGCCCGCTGGCTGCAAGGCCGTCCGACGCGCTCTACCCGGTGAACCGCGCCAGGTCTCTCGTCAGCTCGGCCGCGGGAATCTCGCGGCATCCGGTCGAGTTCTGCCCTGCCCAGAGAGGCGAGAAATCCCCGCTCCCGAAGCTCTCCGCCCTGGCGCGCAGCGGCGCCATCGCAGATGCCGCCAGCGGGAACTCCGGGACGGCAGGGTTCATCGGCCCGAGCTCCTTCATGATGCGATTCAGGATTCCTCGGGCTGGGCGCCCCGTGAACAGGTTCGTCAGGGCGGTGCGCCGCGTCAGCGCGCTCTTCAGCGCAGCCCGGTGAACCGGGCTCGTGGTGGCCTCCGGGCAGAGGAGGTAGGCGGTTCCGATCTGAACGCCGGCAGCGCCGAGCCTCATCGCCGCGGCCACGCCGCGGGCATCGGCAATCCCTCCGGCCGCGAGGACGGGGACCCTGACGGCCTGCACGATCTGGGGGACCAGCGCGAATGTCCCCATCTGCGAGTCGAGATCCTCCGAGAGGAACGAGCCTCGATGCCCTCCCGCCTCGAGCCCCTGCGCGATGACGCCGTCGACCCCGTGCCGTTCGAGCCAGACCGCCTCGGCCACCGTGGTCGCGGACGACAGGATCCTCCCGCCCCAGCGTCGGATCTCCTCCATGAGTTCCGGCGAAGGAAGGCCGAAGTGAAAGCTGACGACCGGGGGCTGGCTCTCCGCCAGCAGGTCGGCGGCCTCGCGGGCGAAGGGTACCCGCGCCGAACCGGGGGGAGTGTCCCCGGCATCGATTCCATACTCCGCGTAGTAGGGAGCCAGCGCTGCGCGCCAGGCGTCTTCGCGAGTGACGTCGGGCTCCGGCGGAACATGGCAGAAGAAGTTCACGTTGAACGGCTTCGAAGTCTGCGAGCGGAGGGCGGCGAGCTCCTTCCGGAGGGCGTCCATTCCGAGCATCGCCGCGGGAAGCGAGCCGAGACCACCGGCGTTCGAGACCGCGACGGCAAGAGCGCTTCCCTGGACGCCGGCCATCGGCGCCTGGATGACCGGAAGCTCGGCTCCGAGAAGCTCCTGGAAGATCATCCTCGTCCTTCGAGTTTAGCGAACTTCGGTTTTCAGGTCTCTCCGGAGCCGAGTGGGTCCGGAAGATCTCAGCCTCGTCCTACGGCGGTCGACTCCCGACAGGAAGCCGCCACACGCGGACGGAGCCACTGCGCACCGTCACGACTGCGCCGGAGTCGAGATCCGCCTGACGCAGGCCTACGGTCTCCGCGATCAGCTCGGCCAGATCCGGGCCCTTCAACCCCTCCTCCCGGATCCGGATGACGGACGGGCCCGACGCCCCGGCGAGCGCCACCAAGGCGTGGAAATCGGCATCGAGAGTCACGATCGTCCGCCCGTCGATCCTCGCCTGATCGAGGATCGCAGCATCCGTGGCCGCTGCGAGGCCGATGTCACCCGCGCGAACCATGTCGAAGCCCCGATCCGAGAGAAGAGCCGCGGCGGAGCGCGGCAGCCCTTGGTCGAGAAGCAGCTTCACGAAGCGCGGGGGAGGTCGACGACCCGGTCCTCGACGGCGAGGGCGGCGTAGGCCAGCGCCTGGCGAAGGTCTTCCTCCTCCAGTTCCGGGTACTCCCGGAGGACCTCGGCCCGGTCTGAGTAGGTGGAGAGGGCTTCGAGAACCCTGCGCACGGAGATCCGCAGGTTTCGGATGCACGGCTGGCCGTTCAGCCTGGCGGGGTCGACCGAGATCCGGTCCAGCGAGTCCATCGTCAGCACGAACGGATCATGCGCTTTCGAGGCTTCGGACAAGAGGGTGGGTGAAAGTGGCGAAAAGTCCGGGCGACGGAGCGGTCAGCAGAGTTCGATAATCGTCCACGAAGATAGGTCAGCTCTATCTCCTCTCGAGCGGGGTCCGGCGTCACCTTGGGGTCAGCGGCTCCTGGCGCCGAGCTTCTCGAGGTCGTCGGGGCTCAGGGTGCGCCTGAGGATGTCGTGGTACACCGTGCCGGCTGCCTTCACCGAGACCGTGCGGCCGTCTTCCCTCGGGGTGAAGACGAGGTCGTAGCGGTCCGTGATGTTCCGGCTCGTGGAGAGCCACGCGACGACGGTGAACCTGTCGATCGCCGGGTCGACCTCGGACGGGGTCGAGACGATCTGCACGTTCGCCGACTTCGACGTGCCGGAACGGATCGCATCGAGCGCCCGGGGGATCCGTTTCGACTCACCCTGGAGCAGGAATTCCACGGTCCCGTCGTCGAGGTTCCTCGCCCGCCCGGAGAGGTTGTAGCGGATTGCCTGGCGGAGGATGAGGGCGCGGAAGCCGACCTGCTGGACCTTGCCGCTGACGGTGCCCCGAACCGCCGCCCGGGCGTGCGGCTTCGCCTTCACGGGCAGCGGCGAGAGTGCGATGAGCAGGGCGACGAGAGTCCCAAAGAGCCATCGGGGGGCCCCTCCCGCGAGTCTCAGGAGGGACTTCCCGCACTTCGTCCGGCCGGGGGGGCGAGTCATCTTCGTCAGACACCTCCTCTTCGCTCCGCCCTTTCGCGTCGGTGAGGGGAAGCGATCCCTGTCGCGACGGGCGACCTCCGGAATGGTCGCGAAAGGTCCGCTGATCGAGCTTCTTCCCTGGACCAGGACGGTTGGAAGAATTCTATACGGTCGCCTCCCTCGGGCTGGTGGCGCCTCGACGATTCCCGGGAGCCTCTCGAACAACCGTGTCACCTCCGGGGTCGGCTCGGTCAGCAGAGTTGGATACGAGCCCACGAAGGCAGGCCAGTCCCTTGGCGGACCGGGACGAAGGCGTGGGGAAGGCCGCCGAACAGCGTCCAGTGGCCGCGGACAGTCCGTGTGAGGCGATGTTTTCCGTGGAAGCCGGTGAGATCGATTTGATCGACGGGAACCCGTAAACCTGGACGTTCAGACGCTCGTCTTCGGACAGGCCGTCCTCTCGTTCCTGCAGGTCCTCGCCCTCTTTACTCAGCACCCGGCCCGAAGGGCTCACAACGCGCTTCGCTGGTGGACCTTCGCGAACCTGTCTTTCTTTCTCGGGGGCGCCTTCGGCGCACTGCGTTCCTTTCCCTCCCTCAGGCTCTTCGCGATCGCCATGTTCGTCCCTCTGACTCTCGCCGGCATGTTGATGCTCCATGTCGGAGTTCTCCGCTTCTTCGAGCGGAAGCAGGCGATCGCTCCTCCTGTCGCGCTCTGTGCGGCCGCCATCCTCGTCCATCTCTACTTCACCGTAGCCCGCGACGGCCTTTCCGCCCGGGATGTCAATTTCGCCATCTTCCCCGCCGTGATCTCGTTCCTGACCTTCCGGGTGTTCCTGGTCTAGAAGACGCGACGACTTTCCTCGTCAGCGCGGTTTCTCGCCGGGGTCTTCCTCGCCGCCGGGGTCATCTTCTCGGTGCGCACGCTGGGCGTGCTCTTGAAACCGGCGGCCACCAACCTGTTCTCACCCGAGACGTTCTACACGCTGAGCTTTCTGACGACTTCTTGCCTCGTCGCCTTGTGGACGCCCGCCTTCATCCTCATGCTGAACCAGCAGGCGGAGGACGAGGTCAGGAGGCTCAACGTGGAGCTGGAGGAGCGGGTCCTCTCCCGGACGGCGGAGCTCACGGAAGTCAACCGGGAGCTGGAAGCCTTCTCGTACGCGATCTCGCACGAGCTCAGGACCCCGCTCCGGGCCATCGACGGCCACTCGGCCATGATCGCCAGGGACTTCGCCGGGCTGCTCGACGACGAGGGCCGCCGGCACTTCGGGCAGGTGCGCTGGAACGCGCAGCGGATGGGCCAGTTGATCGACGACCTGCTCGCCTTCTCCCGCACCGGGCGCGCCAACCTGACGTTCGGTGCGGTGGAGATGACCGCGGCCGCGAATGCGGCGTTCGCACGGGTCGTGCCGGACTCCGCGTCCATCTCGAGGATCTCCTTCTCGGTCGGCGACCTCCCGGTGGCCACCGGAGATCCCGAGCTCCTGAGCCGCGTCTGGGAGAACCTCCTGTCGAACGCGGTGAAGTTCTCCGCCGGGCGGGAGAAGCCCGAGATCCACGTCGAAGGGAGCGTCGAGGGCGGCGAGGCCACCTACTGCGTCCGCGACAACGGGGTTGGCTTCGACATGAAGTACGTCGACAAGCTCTTCGGCGTGTTCCACCGGCTCCACGGCCAGCACGAATTCGAGGGGACTGGCGTCGGGCTCGCCCTCGTCCGACGGTTCCTTCTCCGCCACGGCGGACGCGTCTGGGCCGAAGGAGAACTTGGCCGGGGAGCGACCTTCTCCTTCTCGCTTCCCGTGAAGAAGGGGTAGGCAGAGCCCTCGGAGACGAACCCGCGGACCTGGGCCGTTTCGCCGTACCGGACGGCGAGCGCGAGGGCGTTGACGCTCAGAACTTGTAGCCGACGCCCGCCTTCACGACGTTGAGGTTCTCGCGCACGTCGACGGGGACCGTGCCGTTTCCGGGGAGGGCGCAGGACGAGGCGGTCGTGCAGGCCAGGTCCACGCGCTTCGTGCCGAGCGCCAGGTAGTCGTACTCGAGGAAGGCAGCCCACCGGCCGGCGAAGCCGTACTCGAGGCCGAGGCCGGCAGTCCAGCCCAACCGCGTCGTGCCTGCCGCGGCGAACTCGAGCCCCGGAGCGAAGTAGCCTTCGAGGGAGTACCTGGCGTGGGCCCAGACGGCACCCGCCCGAGCGGAGACGAGGGCCGGTCCCCACACGCGCCCGAGCCGCGCAGTGAGGGTCCCGGCGAGGTCGATCTTCCCGCGGTCGGTCTGCGGTGCGGCGCCGTCCGTGAAGACGGTATCCGGGTGGCTTCCCTGGATGCCGGCCCAGCTCAGGTCGGCCCGGGCTCCCCAGACCCAGTCGCCGGCCTGGCGGTCGAATCCGACCTGCAGCCCCCCGAGGGCCCCGCTCGCGCGGTGCGACCCGACGTCTCCGAAGTTGAGATCGGTCCAGGCGGAGGAGCCCCAGCCGCCGCCGAGGTGCAGGCCCACCGAGACGCCGGACCAGTCGTGGCCGGCGGGAGCGCCGGATTCCTGGGCGACCGCCGGGGACGAGGCCACGAGGAGGCAGACTGCGACGGCGAAGGTTCTCATCAAGGGTTCTCCTGGATCCGTCTCCGGCTCGGAAGTGGTCGCCTGGAACCGGGGCTTTCTCCCGGAGGATCGAAGTCTACCTCCCCGGTCTCAGCAGCCAGGCCGAGGCAGGCAGGCCACTCCGCACGGGTCTTTCCACGTCAGGGAGCGAGCCACTCCACCTTGCCGGAGGCGAGGTCGTAGACGGCGCCGGCCGTCCCGACGTGCCCTTCGGCCGCCATCTTCTTCAGCAGCTCGCTCCGCTCCGTGACGTTCTTCAGCTGGAGCCGGACGTTCTCCTTCACCGCCTCGGCGGCGAGGTGGTCCTTGTCGACCCCCTTCGCCCTCGCGGTGTCGACGGCCGGGCGGATCTCCTTGAGGAGGGCGGCGAGGTTCGGCGTCGGGTCCTCCGGCGACATCGCCGCGGCCACCCCGCCGCAGGAGGCGTGGCCGAGGACGAGGAGGAGACGGGCGCCGACGTGCTCGGCGGCGTATTCGATGGAGGCGATCTCGCCTGGGCCGGCGACGTTCCCCGCCACCCGGATGACGAAGAGCCTTCCGAGCGACTCGTCGAAGACGATCTCCGGGGGGACGCGGGAGTCGGCGCAGGAGAGGACGATGGCGTAGGGCTTCTGTCCCTTGGTCAGCTTCGGCCGCTCGGCGCGGTAGTGCCGAGGGTTGACGGCGCTCGTGGCGTAGCGCTGGTTGCCGTCCCTCAGCATCTTCAGCGCCGCGTCGGGCGCGACCCCTTCTTGTGCGCCGTGCCCCTCGGCGAGGGCGGCCTGGGCGGAAAGGAAGAGGATCACGGCCAGGACTCGTGCGGGGATGCGCAGCATTCGTTCCCTCTTTCCGCCGATCATAGTGGCTCCCTAACCTACAACCTCAAGACCTGACCCCAGCTTTGA
>CAIMWE010000231.1 GCA_903845115.1 uncultured Acidobacteriota bacterium
GGGCCTGGATGTTGACCTGCCGCGAGCTCTGGGTCTGGGCGACGTACTCGGCGAAGACCGGCACGTCCTGCGGCGTGACGGTGATCACCGTGACCTCCGCCGGCCCCGGTGCCGCCGGAGGCGCCTTCTTCGAGCAGGCGGTCCCGAAAGCGAGGAACAGCGCGAGAGGCAATCCTGCGAAGGCGACCAGCAGTCGCCGGCGTGAGCACAGGATATTTTCTGGCTGCCCTAATCGTCCCGCTTGGAGCATTACACCCTCCTGAGGGAGACTTGACGTGAGCAACTCCGGACGATCGTCTGCGGTAGCCGGCTCGAGGGGCCCGGCCCGCAAGCGCGCCGCTTGAACGTCTCCCCGCACACGACCGTCGGAATTCCTTCCCCGGGCGAGCATAAGTGCCTCCCGGAGCGTTCGCAAGGGACCCGGCGGCCCGGCAACGCCCGCGGTCGTCGCCGGTTGCCCTCGGTCGTGGTGGGGGCGGCCCGGAAACCCGAGTCCTTCGCCCTCGGCAGCAGGGCTGCCGGAAGAGCCAGTCGGGGGGGATTCCGGCCGAGCCGCCAGCCCGCGAGAACCTGGCCGACAGACGGCTCTCGCTGGCGCTCGGAGCCGGGGCGATGCGGTACGACGACACCGCGGGGACGGGCGTGGAGGGCACGTACGACGACGTCCACGGCTGGCGGGGATCGTGAGCGCCGACGTGGCCTGGTACGCCGGAAAACGCTGGATCGTCCGGGCGGAAGTGAACCGGACGTTCGCCGGGAGCAAGAGCATCGACACCTGGGACGTCCTCGCCGGAATCGGCTATCAGCTCACCCCACCCGAGGAGCCGGGCCCTCGCGCCTGGCCCGAAGACCAGGCCGAGGACACGACCCGCAACGAGGTGACGGTCTTCGCCGGACGGACCGTCGTCAACAGCTTCGACAGCTCGCAGTCCGCGTCCTTCTTGTAGACGTTCCCGTCCTTGCCGGCGTAGTAGTCACCGTCGGCGCTCTTGGCGACCTTCACGTCGCCGACCTCACCCGCCCCGCGGCCGCCGCGCCGTACGGCGCCACGACGGCGCCCCGGTAGGGCGGGTAGTAGTACGGTCCCCATACCGGCCCGCAGCCCCAGCCGATCCCGACCGTCACCGCGCCGTAGCTCCACCCGAAACCGTAGCCCACGGTCCAGCCCGTCCAGGGGGTGTAGCGAATGGCGACGGCGTACCCGAACGTCGGCGGCGGCGGGTAGTCGTAGACCCCCACCCACGGCACGTAGGCGTAGCCGGTCTCGTAGACGACGACCGCGTCGGCGCTGACGACCGTCCCGAGGTGTCCGGGCGTGTAGCCGACGTAGACCACCTCGGGCGTCGCGGAGTAGACCATCACGGCGAGAACGACCTTCGCGAGCGATGGCCGGCTCTTCGGGTCGTCGGGGTTCGACGGCTCTCCCTCGAGGAGGTCGACGATGTTCGTCGGCGCGAGGTCCTTCGCCACGGCGGCCAGCGCCTCGGGAGGCTTCTTGCAGACGCTCCACGGCCCTTGGAGGGCCTTGCTCTCCAGCCAGCCGTCGAAGAGATGAAGGGAGAGGACCCCCTTGGCGTCCTGGAGGACGAGCTGCCCCGGATCCCGCCCGTGGAGCAGGCTTGGCTAGGGAACCGGATCGATCACGTGCGTGAGGAGATGCCGATGGCAGTCGACGAAGCCGAGGCGTTCGTAGAGTGTGGCCGCCCGGGTGTTTGAATGCTCCACCTCGAGCTGAAGGGCCTGGAGGCCCAGGCTCTTCGCGACCTCGATCACTTCGAGAATGACCTGCGACCCGAACCCGCGGCCCCGGTGAGCGGGGCCGACGAAGAA
>CAIMWE010000232.1 GCA_903845115.1 uncultured Acidobacteriota bacterium
AAGACGGGAACCGCTAGCTCGTCACTGCCAGGGGATCGCCGGCCCCCCCTGCACGGTGAGCGGGTAGTACTGGTTGGTGAGCCAGAACGGGAGAAGGCTGAAGTAGTTCGGATCTCCGAGGACTCCGCTGACACCGCCCGGCAGGGAGTTCTGCCCGACGATCCCCGACGGGGTCGCCTCGCCGACGTAACGGCGCGACGGTCCGTGCGAGAACATGAACCCGTTCACCGTGTTGGCCCTGGCGGAGTGGCTGGAGGCGTCGGGGACCTCGTGTCCCCCCTGCCGGGGGATGCCGGGGAGGGCCGCCCCGAGCGGGTTGGGGAAGGCGCCCCCTGCCGTCGGGATGCTGAACGGATCGCCCATCACGTGCGCGAACGTGATCCGGTGGAGCTTGCCCCACCGGTAGTCGTCGAGGTTGGTCGACTTGGCGAAGGCCGCAGCGAAGCCTTCGCTGGAAAGGAGCGCGAGCCCGTCCGCCACGCTCTTGAGGATCAGGATGTCGCGCCGATCCGCGGCTCCGGTCACGCCGGGGACGTTGAAGAAGTTGACTCCCGACGCCCCGACACCGCTACCGGTCGAGAAGGTGTCCAGCAGGTGCCGGAGCGCCACGAGGGTGCTCGAGTCCGGAGGGAGCGGCATCTTCATCGCGTTCATGACGACGTCGACCGTGTTCGCGATGAACTGGCTCCGCCAGACCGCATAGAGGGTGGCCGCGACGCTCGCGGTCGCCTGGGCGGGGGTCGGGTCGACGCCCGCCGCCTTCCCCGGGTCGTACCCGGCGTTGAGGCCGGTCGGCGTGGAGAAGTCCCAGGAACCGAGCCGCGCCACGGCGGCAGCGACCGCCGGGTTCTGGCCGAGGGCGGCGAGGACAGGGTTGGCCCCGGTGGCGTTCGCGTTGGCCAGAGCCGCTGTGATGTACGGGACGAATGCCTGGGCGTCGATCAGCCCGCCGTCGGCCTGGATCTGAGCGAGGTCGGCCCGGGTGAGCTTGACCCCCGCGGCGAGCTTCTTCTTGATCAGCTGGGAGATCCGCCCTGCCCGGAAGCCGTCATAGCCGTTATTGAGGTAGAAGATCCCGCCCCCCGGCCTCTGCATCCCGAGAGGGTTGTTCCCGAGCGACGTGCCTACGGGATCGTTGTTCCCGTTGGCGAACCACCCGGCGACCGGATTGACCACCTGGGGCATCTCGGCGTACGGGAGGACCTGGTGGGGGACCGCCTGGTTCTCAGGGAGCGGAGAGGGGGCCGGAAGCCACTCGTTGCCGCCCGTGCCGTTCCGGATGAACCAGGGGGGAGCCCCGGTGACGGTGTTGCTCTGGAGGTCTTCGCGGAGAGGCAGCTCGGCGCAGGTGAGGTAGGCGATGTTCCCGCTGGTGTCGGCGACGGCAAAATTCTGCGAGCCGACGTCGAAATACTGGAGGGCTGCCTTCACGTCGGCCACCGACGTCGCCAGGTCGATCAGCATGAATGCCTCGAGCTCCCGGGTCCGGCTCCAGCCCGTGTACTGGACGCTGAGGGCCGACCCGGTCGCGAGCGTGTCGGGCGTGATGATGGGACCGTAGTCGCGGCGCGGGACCAGGAGCGTGGCGGGCGGGATCGACCCCGTGGGCGGGACGACGACGATGTTGTCCTTGTTCGCCGCCGTCGAGGCGTTCGTCCGGAAGACCTCCACGACCGGGACGAGGGCCTCGACATTCCCCTTGTAGACCGTGCCGAGCCCCGCCAGCGTCCCGGGAGCCGGAACGATCGTCTCCTGGAAGGTGTCGGTAACGTCCATCGGGTTGACGGTGGAGCCCCAGGCGACGTAGTTGTTCTGACCGTGGATGACGAACGGCGCGCCGGCGAAGCTGTTTCCGGCGACGTTGAACGGGCCGCCCCTCAGGGAGATCGGGTACCAGATCGAGGGCGTGCCCAGCGCGAGGTGCGGGTCGTTGGCGACGAGCGGCAGGCCGTCGGCCGTCAGGCGGGGGGCGATGGCCCACTCGTTGGAGGCGGCA
>CAIMWE010000233.1 GCA_903845115.1 uncultured Acidobacteriota bacterium
CTGACCGGTTTCGGGGTGTGTGCGGCGATCGCCGTTCTGGCTCACGGTCTTGCGGCCCCGAGCGGCGACTTTCGAAACCACGCCGAGACCGGCCGCCGGCTGCTCGCCGGGGGACCGCTCTACTCACCCTGGATCGGCCCGATCTACCCCCCCCGCATGGGGAGTGGCCAACGCGCCCTACCCCCCCGCATGGGGAGTGGCCAACGCGCCGATCTCCCTTCTCCCGCTTCCCGCAGGCCAGCTCGTCCTCACAGGGCTGGCGCTCCTCGCCCTCCTCGGCATCGTGCATTGGGTCCAGCGGCTATCCGGCGAATCCACCGGGAGTGTGGGAGATTTCTGGGCCGGGGCGCTCGCGATCTTCCTCGGATCCTCGTTCGTGATGCGAGATCTCGCGGACGGAGGGCAGAACATCCTGCTCACGTGCCTCGTCTGGGGGGGGATCTCGCTCTGGTTCAGAGGACGGAACGCTCCGGCCGGCGCCCTGATCGGAGCCGCCGCCGCGTTCAAGTGCACTCCGGCCCTGATGCTCGCCTATTTCGCCTGGAAGAAGGAGTGGCGCCTCGTCGTTTGGGGCGCCGCGGCGACGATCCTGGTGACGCTCACGCCGGCTATCTGGCTGGGACCCGGTCGGTTCGCGACCGACTTCAAGACCTGGGCTCAGAACGTCGCACGAGGACTCTCGGATCTTGCTCCTTTCGGGGGCGTCCTGCCGCGGGTCGACGTCGTGAACGTCGCGCTTCGGCCCGCCCTCGTCTCGGCTGCGGCTGCGATCGGCTTGCGGCCAGGAAAGGGTTTCACGATCGTGGCCCTCGGTCTCGTCTCTCTCCTCGTGACCGCCATGGCATGGATGACCCGCCATCGCGTCGAAGACCGGCGAGAGGCAGCCCGGGAGGCCGCTGCCGTTGCAATCCTGGGGCTTCTCGTCTCGCCGATCACCTGGAAAGCGCACTGCGTGGCCGCGCTCCCCGCCCTCGTCCTGCTTTGCGCCCGGCTCGTCTCACCGTCCGGTTTGCCCCGTCCGGCTCACGTCCTGACGATGATCTTTTCCCTCCTCGTGCTACCGCTTCGCACCGACCTCCTCGGGAAGGCGGCGATGGGCCGCCTGGACGCCTTCGGGGTCAAGACCGTCGCGATTGGCCTCCTGCTGGCCGCCGTGCTTCTGATCACGGATAAGAACTCTGATTTTCGGCGAGGGGCTGACGGGTTGCCCAGCGCCGTGAACCGGCCTCGCTCGCGCTCCAGGGAGGGGTGTTCGGGGAACGTGTTGCGTTAACGCAAGTGCCTCCTCGCTGACCGAACGGTCGGTCGGGATGTGACGCACGTCATCGAAACGCTTGACATTCCCTCCGGGCTCGGGAACTCTACGCGGCAACCGAAAAATCCATGGTTGGTCCTTCCGGGAAGGAAGCTCGGGGAAGGAGTTGTCGCATTTCTGGAGTCCAGGCGCCGCACGGACTTCTCTCCTCGCCGTCTTCGGACGGCGCCGGCGAGGGAACGTGGAGGCACGGCGCCGGGCGAGGGCGGGAGGCCTTCCTCGGGACGGCGGGACGCGGCGAACGGGTCGCCGGGAGAGGAATCAACGGCTTGAGGAACAGGGAGGAGAAGAGGAACGTGAGGACAAAGCAGAATTCGACGGCGTGGTTTTCCAAGGGGGTCTGTGCTGCGGCGTTGCTGGCCGGCCTGGCGGCGCCCGGCGCGGCCCAGGCGCAGGCGATCATCAAGGTGAGTGACACGGTCAACATCAAGTTCGGGATGCAGATCCAGGCCTGGGCGGACTTCAACCAGGACACGGCGTCGGCCGGGTACATCGACAACCTCTTCATCCGCCGGGTGCGGTTC
>CAIMWE010000234.1 GCA_903845115.1 uncultured Acidobacteriota bacterium
GGGCCATGGAACCTCCTGTCCGGGACTTCCGGGATGCTACAGGACGGCGAGGGGGGCCCGGCACCCAGCCGGTGACGGACGGCAGCGGGGGAAGGCGCGGCCCCGGCGCCGCGTGGAAGCGCGCTCCCCTGACCGGGGGGGCTCTCCAGGTCACCTCCTCCTCTGGTACTACCAGTGGTGATACCATCGTCCCGTGAGCAGCGCCAAGATCGCGATCTCGCTGGATCCCAAGGATCTTCGACAGATCGACAGGCTCGTGCGCGCCGGGCGGTTCCCGAGCCGGAGCAGGCTCCTGCAGGACGCGCTGCACGAGAAGCTCCAGCGCCTCGACCGGTCTCGCCTGGCCGAGGAGTGCGCCAAGCTGAGCCCGGCCGAAGAGCGATCCCTCGCAAACGAGGAGTTTCGCGCGGAAGCGAAATGGTCCGAGTACTGATACTGAGAGGCGACCTTTTCTGGGCCGAGCTGGATCCCGTCCGCGGCCGGGAGCAGGCGGGCAAGCGCCCCGTCCTCGTCCTGAGCCAGGACGTCTTCAACGAACGCTCGGGCACGGTCATCGCCGCCACGATCACGAGTCAGGAGCCGAGGGCGGGCTTCCCGCTCACGCTGGAGCTGGTAGGCACTCCCCTTCCGAAACGTTCGTGGGTGAAGATCGGCCAGGTGCGGACACTCTCGGTCGAGCGGCTCGGCTCGCGGATCGGGCGGGCCTCTCCGGAGGCCCTGGAACAGGTCGTCGAGGGGCTGGTGGAGATCGTCGGGGCCTGACCGGGTTTGACGGGAAACGCATTCGCCCGCCGCTGGACGCTCGATCCCGACGTCGACTACCTCAACCACGGGTCGTTCGGGGCCTGCCGGAAGACGCTCGAGTTCGCCGCCGCGACCTCCCGGACCCGGCTCGCGCTCCTCGACCACGTCACGAGCCCGACGGCGCTCGTCCTCCCGGTGGAGAGGCTCGTCCGGGAGCTGGAGAGCCGCGGCGTCGACACGCTCGTCGACGGAGCCCACGCCCCGCGGATGGTCCCGATCCGGCTCGACGCGCTCGGCGCCGCCTACTACACCGGGAACGCCCACAAGTGGCTCTGCGCGCCCAAGGGGGCGGCGTTCCTCCACGAGGTGATGGGAGGGTCCTGAGCGGCATCCGGAACAGGGCGGCGGGCGGAGTCGAGGGAGATGGGCCTCCCGGGAAGGCGTCCGGCCGTCCGGTACCTCGCGGCCGGACATCTGGCTACACTCGGGCATCCGGGATCAGAAGAGAAGGCGGCGGGTGTCGGGATGCCCGCATGGAGCGAACGTGAAGATCCACACCCTCGACCTCGAATTCCGGCGGCGCGGGACCGTCGCGTCGTATCTCCTCGAGTCGGACGGCGATCTCGCCCTGATCGAGACCGGACCCGACTCGACGTGGCCCCGGCTCCGCGCGGCGCTGGCCGAGGTGGGCGTCAGACCTGGAGACATCCGGACGGTCCTCGTGACGCACGTCCACTTCGACCACGCCGGGGCGGCCTGGCGCCTGGCGAAAGAGGGAGCTACCGTCTGGGTCCACCCGGCCGGGCTGTGCCACCTGGCCGACCCGTCGAAGCTCCTGGCCTCGGCAACGCGGATCTACAAGGACCGGATGGGGGAGCTCTGGGGGACGATGGAGCCGATCCCGGAGGATCACCTGAGAGTGGCCGAGAACGGCGCGAGGATCCCGGTCGGTTCGACCGAGCTCCTCGTGGTGGAGTCGCTCGGACACGCCATTCACCACAACGCCTTCCTGGTCGAGGGGAACCTCTTCACCGGGGACGTGGGCGGCGTCGCGATCGGCGGCGGTCCGGTCCTGCCGCCCACGCCGCCCCCGGACATCGACCTGGAGGCCTGGCGAAAGACGCTCGGGAAGTTCCGGGCGCTCCGCCCCGACGCCCTCTACCCGACCCATTTCGGGCGCCGGGAGAAGACGGCCGAGGCGCTGGACCAGCTGGAGGACGAGCTGCTCGCCTGGGCCGGGTTCATCTGCGCGGGGCTGGAAGCGGGGAAGGGCGAGGCCGCGCTGATGCCCGAGTTCGAGGCGTGGGCGAATCAGCGGCTCGTGGACGCGGGGGTTGACGAGGCGGGGCGAGAGGCCTACCGGGTCGCCCTGCCGTTCGCGATGAACGTCACCGGGCTCGTCCGCTACTGGCAGAAGAGGGCCGCACCCTAGTCAGTTCCACTCCGTCTCATGGGCTGGCGGGGAGGCCTGGCGTCGTGTCGAAGCCCCTGTCAGACACTGCCACACACGCGCCGTATACAAGGTTGACGACAGGTGGCAGAAGACTACCCTCGGGCAAGGAGGCGTCCATGAGAGACACTCTCGAGCGTTTCGTCGTGGCGGCAGTCGCCGCAGGCCGCTCGCCCCTCCTGCCTGCCACGCTCGCCGTCATCCTCGCCACGCAGGTGAGCGAGGGGGCCGTCGTGAAGGTCAATCCAACGGCATCGGGACCGTATCCGAGCGTGACGGCTGTCGCCACCGATCCGCGGGCCCCGGGTACTGTCTATGTCTCGTCGGTATCGACCACGGCCGACTGGATCTTCACCCTTTCGAAAAGTACCGATGGCGGACGCACGTGGGCCTCCGCCGACAGCGGGCTCCCTCATGCGTCCGGGCAGGCGCTCCTGTCGCTCGCGGTCGGCGGGGGCGCCGTCTATGCCGGCTTCACGGGAGCCGGGGTGTGGAAGAGCGTCGACGGTGGGGCGTCGTGGTCTCAGACCGGTAAGGGGAACCCGACCGATCCGGGGAATCCTGGAATCGCAGAGGTCATCGCCGTGGATCCTTCTGTCCCGACCACCCTCTATGCGGGCAACTGGGGACTGTTCAAGTCGACCGACGGAGGCTCGAACTGGAGGAACGTCCTGAACGCGGACGGCCAGATCTGGTCGGTCGCGGTCGATCCGAAGAGCCCCGGTACCGTCTTCGCTGCCGGCACCGGGGTCTACAAGTCGACCGATGCGGGGGGGACATGGGCCCCCGTGGGCAACGGGCTCGGAGGCTTCGCGGTGGCCAGCATCGCCATCGACCCGAACGCCACCTCGACCCTCTACGCGGGGACCTGGCAGGACGGCCTCTTCAAGTCGACGGACGGAGGCGCGAGCTGGCGTCTGATCGACACCAAGCAGCCGAATCCGCAGATGCGAACGGTCCTCGTGGATGCGAGGTCGGTCGTCTACGTGGGCGTCTACTTCTTTGGGGTCCTCGCCTCGACCGACGGGGGAGTGACTTGGGCGAATGCGAACCCCGCCCTCGACGGCGAGTGGATCTGGTCGTTTGCCTTGGCTCCGGGCGAAACGGGCTACGTCTATGCGGCGACGGTTCGTTGAAGCGGAGAAGACGGAGATGATCAAGATCGGCCGCTCCCTGTCTCGCCGCATCCCCTTCTTCGTGCTCGGGGTGGCGGTCCTCGGCGCGAGTGGTGGAAAGCTCCTCGGCGCGCTGGCCCCTCCCGAGCAGCTCTTCGTCCTGGAGCTGACGCGCAGGGCGGAGACACCGTCGTCGTCCCGACTCGCGCTGGAAAGCCGGTTCACGCTGGAGGCGTGGGTCTACTTCGAGGATGGGTCGGCATACGGTCGCTTGATCCTGGGAAAGGAGCAAGGAGGCGAGCGGAGCTACGGCCTCGGCACGGACGCCTCGAACGGCTTTCCGCTGCTGGCCCAGTCGACCGGGCAGCCCGGGTCGACCAGGCAGGCAATCGCGACGAGCCCGCTTCCGCTCCGCACGTGGACTCATCTCGCCGGGACGCTCGACGGGTCAACGCTCCGCCTCTATGTGAACGGGCTTCTCGCCGCGTCCACGCCGAGCCCTGGCCCTCCGGCTCTCGATGCATCGCCATTCACCATCGGCGGGACCAATGGCTTCGGGGGCAAGGTCGCGATCCGACTAGCACGCGTCTGGGGCGTGGCCCGTACAGCTGGCGAGATCACGGACACGGCCGGCCGGCCAGTGACGGGAAACGAGACGGGACTATTGGCCGCCTGGCCGCTCGACGACGGGCTCGGCGGAAAGGCCCGGGACGCCTCCCCGGGACATCTGGACCTGACATTCGGAGGTGGTGGCTCCGGGGACCCGCGATGGATTCACCCGGCGACGGTCGAGAGTGGGCCGTACTTCGCCATCGAAGGTCCCTTTCCCCTCCCCGCAACCGGTGGGACCACGAAGGATCGGGTGACCTTCCAGCACCTCATCGACTTCGACTCGGACGGCCACCTGGACATGATCGTCGCGCCCGCGTCGTACGACGGCTTCCCGCGCATGCCCCTCATCGCGATGAAGAACGCCGGCAACGGCCGGTTCTCGGACGTGTCGGCGACCCTTTTTCGTGGTGCTCGACCCTGGTCCCAGATCGGGGGAAATGCGGTCGTCGCCGATTTCAACGGCGACGGTCGCATGGACCTCTTCCTCGGTGACATGGGGCCCGATCACACCAGGGGGCCGGGCGGGCAGAACCACCTCCTGCTTCAGACGGCCGACGGTCACATGGAGGATGTGACGCTCACCAACCTTCCTCTGCGGAACAGGGGATTCGCGGCCGTCTGTGCCGCCGACTTCGCGGGCAACGGGGTCCTGGACCTGTTCGCCGGGGTCTGGGGCGGGGCGCTCGCGGGTCCCCTCGACCTGGGCCGACCCCTGACCTACCGGAACGACGGAAAGGGGGTCTTCCGGATCGACTCCTCGCGGTATCCGGCGGCAATGGCCGACCTCTTCTTCGGCCTGAACTGCGTGGTGGGCGACTTCGACGGGGACGGCCACGTGGACCTCATCGCCGAGCTCTACCCGATCATGGGCCCGCCGGGCGCGCCGGCGACGCTCCTGCTGAACGACGGACAGGGAAATCTCCGCATCGCACCGGCCAACTCCCTCCCCCCACGTCAGACGGGACGATTCGGGCAGCGGACGACCGTCGCGGACTTCAACGGGGACGGCTCTCCCGACGTCGTCACCCTGGAGTGGTCGGTGCCCGGCTCGCCGCGGATCGTTCTCTGGCTCAACAACGGGAACGGCACGTTCCGTGACGCGAGCGCCAGGATCCCGCAGGACGGAGCCGGCGGACCGAGCACGCTGATCGTCGAGGACTTCAACGGGGACGGCCGTCCGGACCTCTTCACCGCGGGGGGCGGAGGCGGAGACCCGACTCGGCTCTACCTGAACACCGGCGACGCCAACTTCGTCGACGCCACCGAGCTGCTGCCGATCGACAGGCCCGGCTCGAGCGAAGAGCCGGTCGCCGGTAATCTCGCCGGCACCGGTCGAGCGGACGTTCTTGCTGTCAACAGTTCGATGGGTAACTGGGATTATCGATTCGTCCGGAACC
>CAIMWE010000235.1 GCA_903845115.1 uncultured Acidobacteriota bacterium
CCCGGACACCGTGATCCTCGACGAGGCCCTCGCGGTCGGGGACGGCCACTTCCAGAAGAAGTGCGTGGACCGGATCTTCGACCTGAAGAAGTCGGGAAGGACCATCCTGTTCTGCAGCCACGCCATGTACTACGTGTCGACTCTCTGCGACCGGGTGATCTGGCTCAACGCGGGGAAGGTCGCCGGGGAGGGCGGAGCGCAGGACGTGGTCCTCCAGTACGAGCGGTTCCTCTCCCGGAAGGAGAGCGGAGGCAGGCCGGCGGCCGTGGCCCCGGCGCCGCTCTCGCCGGAAAAGCACGGCCAGTTCACCCGCATCCGCATCCTCGACGCGAAGGGAGCCGAGGCCGCGTCGTTCCTGCCCGGCGACCGGTGGGCCGTGGAGCTCGAGTTCGAGGGGGACGACACGACGAGGCCCTTTCACCTCCACGTGGCGGTGATCACCCGCGACCAGGTCACCTGCTTCTCCCTCGATTCGCGCCTGGACGGTTCCGGGCCGTTCTCGGGCCGGAAGGAGTACCGCGTCCTGGCGTCCCTCCCGGCTCTTCCGCTCTCGAAGGGGGAGTTCGTCGTCGCGGCCTACCTGATCGACGACAAGGCGCTCGCCATCTACGACGCGCGCACCGACCTGTCGTTCCACGTCGACGCCGAGGGGTGGCGGAGCGGACTTTTCGAGGTCCACGCGGACTGGGAGCAGCTGGGATGATCGTCGCGCTCCGGTGTGCCCGGAGCGGCAGGGAGAGCGGCGACGTGCGGCGGGCGGCCGCGAGGTCGCTGGACGCCTGGCGGTCTTCCGGCGCGGAAGGAGTCACCGTCGTGGCTGCGGAGGACCCGCGCGGCGCGGAGGCGGACTGGGAGCTTCTCGTGCGGGAGCCGGAGGCGCTCGTGCCGCCCGGCCCGCTGGCCGAGGCCGCCGAGGCCGGGGCGGCCGGCGAGACGGCCCTCGTGCCCGAAGGGGTCTACCCGGGCGGCATCGGTCCGCCGGAGCCGTACGTCGCCGTCTGGCAGTTCGAGGAGGCCCGCGAGCGCCGGTCGCGCGCCCGGCTGGGCCTGCGCGAGGCCCCCGCGGAGGTCCAGGCCCCGGCCGAACTCCGGAAGAGGGGGAGCGGCGGCGGGCCGGTCCGGCAGGTCTCCGGGTGGCTGGTCCACTCCTTCGCCGGCCGGCGCTCGTGGGCGCGGTCCGAGCTGCTTCCCCTCGTCCCCTCCGGCGCGAGGAAGGCCCTCGAGATCGGGTGCGCCGAGGGAGCCTTCGGGGAGCTGCTGGAACGGAGCGGCGTCCGCGTCACGGGGATCGAACCCGACCGGGCTGCGGCCGCCGTCGCCGCCCGCCGGCTCACCCGTGTCGTCGCGGCCCCTCTGGAGGAGGCGGGCCGGGAGATCGGCCGCGAGCGGTACGACCTCGTCGTGCTGGCGGACGTCCTCGAGCACCTCGCGGACCCGGTCGCGGCCCTCCGCGTTCTCGGAGGCCTCCTGCAGCCCGACGGCGCGCTTCTCTTCTCGCTGCCGAACGCGGCTCACTGGGCCGTGCTCGCGGGGATGCTCCAGGGTCGCTTCGACCACGCGCTCGAGGGGATCGTAGCGGACGATCACCGGACCTACGCCGGCTCCCCTGGCTGGGAGCGGGTGCTCTCGGCGGGAGGGTTCACGGTGGAGCGGATCCAGCCGCCACCTCTCGCGGAACCCGGGACGGACCGGTGGCCGGAGGTGCTGCGTACCGGCGGAGCGCTCGAAGGAAGGGCCGGGACGCTCGGGGCGGCGCAGTGGATCGGCCTTGCCCGGAAAGGCGGGCCAGGCCAGGAACTGGACCTGGGGGCTTCTCTCCCCGCCGTCGCCACGCCGCTCGATGCCGACGACGCCGTCGCGGAGATCCGGCGCCTCCTGCTCTCGAGCCGCGAGGTCCGCCTCACGGTCCCGAACGCCGTGGCGGCCGGAAACCTGCTCGTCCTCCTCGACGGCGGAGTCGTCCGCGGAGAGGGGCGCTCCGCGCTGGCGCGGGGCTTCACCTCCCACGGCCTGAGGGCCCGTTTCCGGGGGACCGGGATCGAGGTCGGCGTCGCCTCCGTCGGAGCCGGTCCGCTTCCGGAGACTGTCCGCCGCCTCGTCGAGCGAGCGGAGGCCGAGGGCCTTCCGGTGGCGCCGGAGGCGCTCTCCGCATCGTTCCTCGACGTGACCTTCCGGGAGGGGGCGAGTTGAGGATCGTCTACGTCGTCGAGTCGATGGACCTCTCCGGCGGCGTCAAGGCGATCGTCGAGCAGGCGGAGGGCCTGGCCGGAAGGGGCCACGAGGTCGCAATCGTCACGAAGCATCCCGACCATTCCTGGATCCCGGTGAGCGTCCCGCTCCTTCCCGTCGATCGATTCGACGCCTCGACCCTCCCTCCGGCGGACGTCCACGTCGCCACCTGGTTCCCCACCGTGGCGCCGGTGGTCCGGGCCGCGAAGGCCCGGGCGGTCTTCCACTTCTGCCAGGGCTACGAGGCGCTCTACCCGAACTGCTTCGGGCGGCTCGACGAGGTGGAGGAGGCCTACCTGCAGCCGGTCCCGAAGCTCCTGGTCTCGGCACACCTGGCGGACCTCCTCGCGCGCTTCCCGGGAGAGAAGCTCCCCCTCCGGCCTTCCCTCCGGTTCGCCGACTACGCTCCCGGGGTCCCGAAGGAGGCGCCGGCCGCGATCCCGGCCATCGGCGTCGTCGGCCCGATCGAGCTCTCGATCAAGGGGGTGGAGTGCGCCATCCGCGCGGTGGAGCGGTTCCGGCGGGTCCGGCCCGCCCGCCTGATGCGGGCCAGCCAGCTGCCCCTCTCCGACGCCGAGCGGCTCCTGACCCCCCCGGGGACCTACCTGTGCCGGGGCTCGGTCGACGAGATGATCCGCTGGTACCGGGAGTGCGACCTCCTCATCCACGCCTCCTGGCCGGCCGAGGGGCTCGGGCTCCCCCCCTTCGAGGCGATGGCGGCCGGCGTCCCGGCGGTGATCGCCGACATCCCCTCGCTCCGGGTGATCCCGGAGGGGGTCGTCTCCCGCGTGGCGCCGGGCGACGAGGAGGCGATGGCGGCCGCGGCCCTCGAGCTGCTCGGCAACCCCCGGCTCTGGCGGGAGCGGCGCGAGCGGGGCCTCGCGGCCGTGCGCGAGTTCGGCCTCCCGGCGCTGCTGGACCTCCTCGAGCGATACTTCAGGGACGCGCTCGCGGCGTCGTGAGCGCGGTCCCCGGCGCCGGCCGCGACGGGAGGCCGCCGCCGTCCGTATCCCCTCCGCGGGGGGAAACGGTCCAATTGATATACTTTCTCAGCTTGCTCCCGCCGAGAGGATGAGCCGCCGATCCCGATGAAGAAATCCGATCTCCTTCCCGTGAATCCCGGGGCCGCGGCCGCCACGGCGGAGCTGGTCGTCTCGCCGTTCCTGCACCGCTTCGCCGACCGGGTGGAGTCCCCGGTCACCGGGGCGGTCCTCGCGAGCGGCGACCCGCTCCTCGCCGCGCTGGGCTCCGCGCCGCCGGGGGGCGGCTTCCACGGACACCTGGCCGCGGCCGACCTGGAGCGGCTCGTGGCGGGAGGGTTCCTGGTCGACGACGTCGACGCCGCCAGCCGCCGGGGACGCCTCCTCTACGCGAACGTCGAGACCTGCTCCACCTGCAACCACCGCTGCTCCTTCTGCCCGGTCTCCATCGCCCCGCGGGAGAAGGACGTGATGCCGCAGGACCTCTTCGTCCGGATCGTCGACGAGGTGCTGGAGACGGCGGACCCCGAGATGGTCTTCTTCCTGAACAACTACAACGAGCCGACGGTCGACCCGCTCTTCCTGGAGAGGCTCGAGGTCCTGTTCGCGAGGAAGGTCCGCGTGGCCCTCCTGACGAACGCCTCCCGGTTGACGCCGGAGAAGATCGACGCGATCCGGGCGATGGGAACGCTCCGCTATCTCGGGGTCAACCTCCCGACGCTCGACGCCGCGCGATACCGCGAGATGCACGGCACCACCGACCTCCCGGCGGTCCTCCGCCACGTGGACTACGCGCTCGCCCATCCGATGGCGGAGGAGAACGCGTTCGTGGTGCTCGGGTACGACGACGAGCGGCACGCGAACGACATCGAGGAGATCACGAAGGCCTACGCGGGACAGTCCTGGGCGGTCCGGAAGTTCCGCGTCCAGAACCGGGCAGGCCTGGTCGACGCGCCTGTCACCCCTGCTCCGAAACGGCGGCTGGCGGGCTGCGACCTCGTGGGGAGCCGCCCCCTGCAGCACCTGCAGGTGGTGGCGTCCGGCAAGGTGACGCTCTGCTGCCAGGACTACTACGAGCACCACGTGGTGGCGGACCTCCGGACCCAGAGCGTTCGCGAGGCGATGGAATCGCCCGAGCTGGCCCGTCTCAGGAAGTGGGCCTACGGCGCCGAGGAGGCGCCGGCCGACTTCATCTGCCGCGGGTGCGAGTTCGCCCTGGAGCGGGCGGACGACGGCGGGACCCCGCCTGCCCCCGCACCCTGACGCCGTCAGCGCTCGATCACCGCCGGGGAGCTACGGCCCGCTCCGGAACGACGGCAGGGCCGGCCGGAGCTTCTCGGGCGGGGCGGTCGACGCGGAGGTCATCGAGGAGAGGTCGGGCGGCCACTCCGCGAGCGGCGCCGACAGGTCCCGTTCGACCGGCGTCCCCGCGAACGCCCCGGTGCTCGCCGCCCACGCGAGCAGCTTTCGCGCGGCCCCCTCGTCGCCCCGGTCCCTGGCGAGGAGGGCGGCCACGACCAGGGTGTCGGGATTCACGCGGTTCCCCAGGGGGCCGCAGCGCGCCAGGAGATCCAGGAGCGCCTCGTGCCTGTGGAGGAGCCGCAGGCTCTCTGCCACGAGAGGGTCGTCCACGCCTGCCCGCGCAAGCTCCGAGCGCTTCTCGGCCAGCGCGAGGCCCCGTTCGAGCCTGCCGGTCCGGTGAGCCCTTCGCACCTGGTCGGCGAGCGCCTCCAGGTAGATCCCGCCGTTCCGGTGCGGAGAGCGCTCCGGCTCCTCGAGGAACGAGCGGCCCAGGAAGTTCCAGCGCGCCGGGCGGACGAACTCGCGGGCGATCTCGGGAGGCACCGGAATCAGCCTGGGGCCGAGGTCCGGCCGGCTCGAGATCCAGGGGGGCGCCTCCAGCCTCCGGCAGAGCGGGGAGAGGTCCCGTTCGAAGCCGAGGGTGAAGAACCACGGGTAGACGACGTGCCCCGAGGCGGTCGGGACCGTCGCCAGGACGTCGATGGGGGGCGCCATCGCCTCGCCGCCCGGCCCCGTCTCCAGGCCCAGATCCGGCCACTCCTTCCGTTCCCCGGCGCCGAGGGGGACCGGCTGCATGTTCCCCATGTAGGTCTCGACGAGCGAGGGGTGGACCAGGAGGGGCGGGAGGTTCAGGAGCACCGAGACCGCGACGACGAGACGCGAGAGGCGGAGGCGGCCCTCGAGGCCGAGGGCGGCGAAGGCGGCCAGGATCGGGACCGCCGGCACGAGGAGCCGCGGACCCCACCCGCCCATCCCGTGCCACGACCACCAGGCGGCCGAGGTGCCGAGGAGGGACCCGAAGACCAGGAGGGCAGAGGCGGCGGCGAGGGACCGGGGATCGCCCTGCCGGGGCGGCGCGGCGGCTCGAAGCGAACGGACCACGACGGCGAGCGCCACGACGAACGCGGGGAAGTAGAGGACGAGACCCTTGTTGGGGCCCACCACGAGTCTCCAGAGGCCGTCGAGAAGCGGGTGGGTGAACCCCTCTCCGCCGTACGAGGTGAGCGGGGAGCCGAAGCGGACGATCTCGAAGGCAAGCCAGGCCCCCAGGGGAACGGCCGCGCCGACCACGGCCGCCGCGAGCCGGCGGCCGATTCCCCCGCCCTCCTTCCGGACCACGAGAGGGAGGAGGCAGAGGGGAGCGGCCGCCAGAAGGCTCGACTTGGTCAGGATGGCGGTGCCGGCCGCGAGTCCCGCCGCCAGGGCCAGGCCGAGCTCGGCCCTCGGCGAGGCGCTCCGGGCCGCCCAGAGGGCCGCCGCGAAGGCCCCGGCGAGCGCGGCCGCCTGGAGCGTCTCCGAGAAGCTCCAGGCCGCGTAGCTCCCCAGGGGCGAGCCGAGCCCGGTCAGGAGGATCGCGAGCGAGGCGCCCCGGTCTCCGGCTCCCAGGAGGCGGGCCG
>CAIMWE010000236.1 GCA_903845115.1 uncultured Acidobacteriota bacterium
ACGTTCCTCCTCTTCCTGAAGATGGCCCACGAGCAGACCCAGCCCCCCTGGAGCCGGGCCTCCATCGTCCCGGATCGGTGGACCTGGCCCGGGCTCCTGAAGCGGGAGGGGGACGACCTGGAGACCCACTACCGGCATCTCCTGGAGGCGCTCGGCAAGGAGCAGGGGATGCTGGGCCTGATCTTCCGGAAGGCCCAGAACAAGATCCAGGACCCGGCCAAGCTCCGCCGCCTGATCGTCGACCTGATCGACCACGAGCAGTGGATCTCGCTCGACGTCGACGTGAAGGGGGACGCCTACGAGGGCCTCCTGGAGAAGAACGCCCAGGACACGAAGGGGGGCGCCGGGCAGTACTTCACTCCCCGGGCCCTGATCCGGGCCATCGTCGACGTCGTGCGGCCCCAGCCCGGCGAGACGATCTGCGACCCGGCCTGCGGCACCGGCGGGTTCCTCCTGGCCTCCCACGACTTCATCCAGCGGGAGAACCCGCACCTCGACAAGACGCAGAAGAAGAACCTGAAGCTGAAGAGCCTCCGGGGCGTGGAGCTGGTCGACGACGTCACCCGGCTCTGCGCCATGAACCTCCTGCTCCACGGCGTCGGCCCGGTGGGCGACGAGGCGGAGCCCCCGGTCTCGACGAAGGACAGCCTGGCCAGCCACCCCGGCAAGTACTTCCACGTCGTCCTGACGAACCCGCCGTTCGGGAAGAAGTCGAGCGTCGCCTACGTGACCGAGGAGGGCGGGCAGGAGCGGGACGCCCTGACGATCCTGCGCGACGACTTCTGGGCCTCCACCAGCAACAAGCAGCTCAACTTCGTCCAGCACGTCCGGTCGATCCTGGAGATCCACGGCCGGGCCGCGGTCGTCGTCCCCGACAACGTCCTCTTCGAGGGGGGCGCCGGGGAGACGGTCCGGAGGAAGCTCCTCGCCCAGTGCGACGTCCACACGCTCCTCCGCCTGCCGACCGGGATCTTCTACGCCCAGGGGGTGAAGGCGAACGTCCTCTTCTTCGACCGGAAGCCGGCCGCCGAGGCGGCCTGGACGAAGAAGCTCTGGATCTACGACCTCCGGACGAACGAGCACTTCACGCTGAAGACGAACCCGTTGAAGAGGGAGGATCTCGACGAGTTCGTGGCCTGCTTCAGGCCGGAGAGCAGGAACACGCGGAAGGCGACCTGGTCGGAGAAGAACCCCGAGGGCCGGTGGCGGGCCTACGGCTACGACGAGCTGGTCGCCCGCGACAAGGCCAGCCTCGACATCTTCTGGCTGCGGGACACGTCCCTCTCCGACGCCGACAACCTGCCGGACCCCGACGTCATCGCCGCCGAGATCGCCGAGGACCTTCGCGCCGCCCTGGAGCAGATCGCGGAGATCCAGGGGGACTTATCCCGGCCCTAGAACGTGCCAAGCGGAGGAACGCGGGCGGTCGAAGGACTTTCGAGTCAGGCCTCACCCATGGCCTCGAGAAAGCGGCGGACCCGGCGCTGATTTCGTCGGCGACCGCAGAAGGGGTGATGAACGTGAGCGTCAGGCGACCCACGACGTCGAGGAGATCGGCCCGGCCGAGGGAGACGAGCGGACCCGTGTCGATGACGGCCAGCTCACTCATCTGCTCCGGGCAAACGCCACCTCGTCGTCCGCGTCCTCCGGCCTCAGGTTGCTCATCGAGATCCCGATGCGCTGAAGCGAGAGGAGGAAGTCGACTCTGCTGCGCCCGCAAAGCTCGGAGGCTTTTCCGGACGACAGCCGCCCCAGCTCGTAGAGCTTCGCGGCCAGAAGAAACGGAGCCTCCCGCTCGAATTCCTCGCGTGTGAGGCTGAGCCCCAGGAGAACGGAGTCGTCGTAGGTGATGCTGAGGCTGTGAGTCATCTCGATGTCCCGCCGGGGTCCGTTCTCCACCTGCCCGCAAATCGCCGAGTGCGGGGGTGGCCACTGACCTTCAGCATGGTCGCCGGGCCTCTCGGGAGCGCGGGATCAGTTCCGCTCGGCCTCCCAACTTCCGGCCAGGAATTTCGCGGAGCTGGTGTTCCAGTTGCCCTTGACTCCGGTCTCCGTCCGGTGGCCTTCGAACTCCTCCTGGGAGATGACCCGGGAAAAATGGACGGACGTGCCGGAGATCCAGACTTCATCGAGGCGTTCCCACTCTTTCAGGGCATCGAAATAGATCCGCCCGGTGTAGCGGTGCTTTCCCCACTCGATCTGGAGCTTTCCCGTGAGGACGTTGGGCCGCTCGACCGGGCCGGTGAACGTCTGCCGAAAGCGCCACTCGCCGACGGCCCAGCTGTTTTTCTCGCTGGGCGTCGATGCGCATCCAAACAGGGCGAGGAGAAGGAACGCAGCGACGAGCGGGCGAGCCTTGCGATTCACGTCGAGGACCTCCTTTTCGGATGAACGGTCGGTCTAGCTTGAGCTTCGCGGTAGCTTACCCCGGCCCGACAGCCGCCGAACCGAGGCCGTGGTCATCTCGAAGTGGCGGGCCAGAAGGTTCGTGGGTCAGCGGGCGCGCCAGGTGGATCTCTTCTTCGTCCGCTGGCTTCCTCCCGGCGGGCCTGCCCGCGCCCCGGGGACGCCCGGTTCTCGCGTATCGTTCGGAGGTGGAACCGGCGCTCACGGAGTGGTCGCGGAAGATCGGGTGGCTCGCCATGTCGCGCCTCGGTATCGCCCTGGGCTGGATCGAGGTGATGATGCAGGTCCTCCGGGAGACTCCCGAGTTCTGGACGAACGCCGGCGGCTATCCCGTCTGGATGCGGGACGGGGCCCGGGAAGTGTTCTACCCGCTCCTGTTCCTGAGCGTGGCGAACCTGGCGGGGCTCGTCTGGATCCTGCTCAGCCCTCCGGCCCGGTCCTGGCCGGTGCTGCGGCGGCAGCTCTCCTGGGTCGCCGCGATCGTCGTGCTCCTTCTCGTCACGGTGGCCATAGGGGTCTGGGACGAGTAGGCGTCCCGCGAAAGGGCGAACGGGCGGGACGGCGAAGGAGTCACCAAAAAAAAAGAGCCGCCTTCAGGGGCGGCTGTTAGGGAGGAGAGGTTGGAGTGTGCGTCTGCGATCTCTTAAGCAGAGCGCGTGCCAGCGCTGCGGCGCCGAATCGGCTCTTCCGGCAGGCTCCTCTCCCCCGCCCGGGCCTACCCAGCTAAACTTCACGTTTCCAGCATGATATCGAAACGTTCATGGTGGAGGTGCTCGTCCGCCTGGACCCGGACGGGGATGCCGATTCGCTCCTCCACCTCTTCCATGAGACGTCTCTCATCGGTCGAGAGATACCGGTGGATCTCCGGGTGGACACGGAGGAAGAGCGCGTGCCCCTCCTCGGCCTGGACCCTCCGGAGGATCTCCCGCCGGATCTCGAAGATGATCGTGGGGACGCTCTTGATCCTCCCGACGCCGGAGCAGTACGGGCAGGGCATGGTGAGGGCCCTCTCGAGACTCTGCCGCTGACGCTTCCGGGTGATCTCGACCAGCCCGAACTCGGAGACGGGGAGCATCCGGTTCTTGGACCGGTCCTTCTTCAGCTCGGTCTCCAGCGCCTCCACCAGGATGTTCCGGTTCCCCTCCTCCTCCATGTCGATGAAATCGACCACCAGGAGCCCCCCGAGGTCCCGGAGCCGGATCTGCCGGACGATCTCGTTGACCGCCTCGAGGTTGGTCTTCATGATCGTCTCCTCGAGACGCTTGTTTCCCACGAACTTCCCCGTGTTGACGTCGATCGCCACCAGCGCCTCGGTCTGGTTGATGACGATGTAGCCGCCCGATTTCAGCCACACCTTCGACTTCAGGGCGTTCTCGATCTCGCTGTCGATCCCGTACTCCTCGAACAGGGGCCGCGACTTCACGTACAGCTTGACCTTGGACGCGAGGGCCGGCTGGACCTGGTCCAGGAACTCCACGATCCGCTGGTAGTTCTCGTCGTCGTCGACCCAGAGCGTCGCGAAGTCCGAGCCGAAGATGTCCCGCGCCGCGCGGAGGGTCAGGTCGATGTCACGGTGGAGGAGCGCCGGCGCGCCGGAGCGTTCCCCCTTCCGGCGAATCTGCTCCCAGAGCTTGACGAGGTACCGCCGATCGGCGTTGAAGTCCTCGGCGGCGCGCCCCTCGCCGGCCGTCCGGACGATGTAGCCCCCGGGCCCCTTGTGGAAGCCCTCCAGGATCTCCTTCAGGCGGGCCCGCTCTTCCTCGTTCTCGATCCGGCGGGAGATCCCGATGTGGCCGATCGTCGGCATGTAGACCAGGGTCCGCCCCGGGAGCGTGACGTGCGTCGTGATCCGGACCCCCTTGTTCGCGATCGTGTCCTTGATCACCTGGACCACCAGCTCCTGGCCTTCCCGGAGGAGCTCGTCGATGGACGGAAGGGGCCGGACCGCCTCCGCCTCGGGACCACCCTCCACCGGGACCGGCTCCGGCGGGACGGCCAGCGTCTCCTCGGTCGCGCCGAACCGGTCGAAGTCCTCGACCTCCTCCCCGACGTCCGCGACGTAGAGGAAGGCGTCCTTCTCCAGGCCCACGTCGACGAAGGCGGACTGCATCCCCGGCAGGACCCTCGTCACCCTCCCCTTGTAGATGTTGCCGACCACCCCGCGCTGCCGGCGCCGTTCGATCTGGACCTCGGCCACGCGACCGTCCTCGAGGACTGCGACACGGGTCTCGCGGTCGCTGGTGGAGACGAGAAGTTCTTTCTGCATGGTCCTCTCAGACGTTCACGAACCGGCGGTAGGCGACGGACAGGCAGAGGCCCGCCATCCCCCAGCACGCGATCAAGGAGGAGCCCCCGTACGAGACGAACGGGAGGGTGATGCCGGTCGTCGGCAGGACGCCGACGTTCATGGCGACGTTGACCAGGGCTTCGGTGGTGATGTTGATGGTCAGGATGAGCGTGAGCATGGCCCCTCCCCGGTCCCGCGCGTCCCGCGCGATCGCGAAGCCCCGGGCCAGGAACAGCCCGTAGAGCCCGAGGATTCCCGAGACGCCCAGGAACCCCCACTCCTCGGCCAGGGCCGCGAAGATGAAGTCCGTGTGGCGGACCGGGAGGAACCCGAGGCGGCTCTGGGTCCCCTTCATCCATCCCTTGCCGGCGATCCCGCCGGACCCGATCGCGATGCGCGCCTGGCGGACCTGGTACCCGGCTCCCTGCGCCGCGAGGCCGGGGTCGAGAAACGTCCGGATCCGGTCCTTCTGGTACTCCTTCAGCAGGAACCACGACCCGCCGACGAGAAGCGTCCCGAGCACGATCAGCAGGATCCACCACCGCGCCCGGAGGCCGCCGAAGAAGAGGGCGGTCCCCGCCATCGGCATGTAGGTGAGCGCGACGCCGAGGTCAGGCTGGAGGAGGATCAGGATGACGGGCACCCCGATCGTCCCCGCGATCGCCGCGACCGTCTTGCCGGAGAGGAACGGCCGGTCGTCGCCCTCCAGGAGGCGCGCGAGCAGCAGCGCAACCGAGAGCTTCACGAACTCCGAGGGCTGGATCTGGAAGCCTCCCCACAGCCGGATCCACGACTTCGATCCGGCGATCCTCGGGCCGAAGAGCGGGAGGTAGACGAGGACCAGGAGCGAAGCGGCGAATATCCACGGCGAGTACCGGAGGAGGATCCGATAGTCGATGAAGGCCAGCACCGCGGCCGCGGCGAGCCCGAAAACGACGAACAGGAGCTGCCGGCCGGAGAGGCCGGCGCGGAACGTGCCGAACGTGGTCGAGTAGACCATCGCGATCCCGACGGCCGTCAGGACGACGAAGGCCAGGAGGAACGTGAGGTCGATCCGGCGCGGGAGGAAGACGGCGAGGCGCGACACCGGTCAGCCTCCGTTTCCCGCGCCCGCCGCGGGCGCTTCCTGGGCCGCTGCGGGGCGCGCGGCCGCTTCGGCCCCGGGCAGGGCCGGGCGAGGCTTCTGGAGCCACGCCGCGCAGAGCTTCGCCGCGAGCGGGGCCGCGGCGCTCGCACCGTGCTCGCCGTGCTCCACGAACACGACGACCACGATCTTCGGGTCGCTGCGGGGGGCGAACCCCGCGAACCACCCGTGGTCCTTCAGCTCGTAGGAGAGGAGGTGCGCCTTCTTCGTGTCCTTCTGCCCGACCACCTGGACCGACCCGGTCTTCCCGCAGATGTCGAGGCCGGCCACCCGGGAAGCGTACGCCGTGCCGCCCGGCACGTTGACGACGCGCCAGAGGCCCTCGACGATCGTCTCGCGGACGCCCGGCGGAAACGGGACCGATTCCTTGACGGGCGGGCGATAGATGAACCGCTCCCCCGACCGGAAATTCTCCCCGATGTGGAACAGGTGGGGCGTCGGGAGCGCCCCGTCCGCGTTCGCGAGAGCCGCGAACGCCCGGGACATCTGGAGCGGCGAGACGAGAACGGGCCCCTGGCCGATGACCGCCGAGATCGTCTCCCCGGGGTACCAGGGATGCTTCCTCACCGACAGGCTCCACGCGTTCGACGGCACGATCCCTACCTTCTCGTGGGACAGGTCGATCCCCGTGGGGCGTCCGAAGCCGAAGGCGTGCCCGGCCTCCGCGAGCTCGTCGATCCCGAGGCGCTTCCCCATCGTGTAGAAGTAGACGTCGCAGGAGACCTGGAGGGCGGTCGCGAGGTCGACGCTGCCGTGGACCCCGTGGCAGCGGAAGCTCCGGCCGTAGAACGTGGCGGCTCCCGAGCAGTGGACCCGCTCGGACGGGTCGATCCCCCGCTTCAGGATCCCGTAGGCCGCGAAGGCCTTCCAGACCGACCCCGGCGAGTAGAGATTCTGCAGGACCCGGTCGTTCAGCGGGTGGTCCGGATCCTCCAGGATCTCGGCCCACTCCTTCCTCGAGACCCTTCTCGTGAACAGGTTCGGGTCGACCGAGGGGGACGAGACGAACGCGAGGATCTCTCCCGTCTTCGGGTCGAGCGCGACGGCCGCGCCGACGCGGCTCGCGAAGTACTCCTCGGCGATCTGCTGGAGTCCCAGGTCGATCGTCAGGTAGAGCGTGTTGCCGGGGACCGGCTCGACCCGCTCCAGCTCGGCCGTCTCGCGCCCGTAGGAGTCGATGATGAACGTCCTGGCCCCCGACGATCCGGCGAGGAGGTCCTGGTAGGCGGCTTCCACCCCCTTCTGCCCGACGGCCTCCCCGGGCCGGACCCGTCCCGACATCCTCGCGAGCTGGATCTGGGAGACCTCGCCGAGCTGGCCGAGGGCGTGGGCGGCGACCGTCCCGTTCTTGTAGGTCCGCCGCTCGGAGGTCTGGACGACGAACTCCGGGTGCTCGAGCGTCCGTGCCTCGATCGCCCCCACCTCGGCGAGCGTGAGGTTCTCCTCGAGCAAGACGGGGACGAAGTCGTAGTTCGTCCGGTCCCGTTCGACCTTCTTGAGGAGGTCGTCCCGCGACCGCCCCAGGAGCGCCGCGATGAACTGGAGGGATCCGTCCAGGTCCCGGGTCTCGCGGCGGTAGAGAAGGAGCGCGAAGGAGGGCTCGTTCTCGGCCATCGCCACCCCGTTGCGGTCGAGGATCAGGCCCCGCGGGGCCGTCACGGGGACCGAGCGCTCCCGGTTGTTCTCCGCCTGCCGGGCGAATTCGTCGCCCCGCAGGACCTGCAGGACCCAGTAGACGCCGAAGAGGGCAAGGAAGACGACCCACGCGCCGATCGCGAGCCGCTCGAGCCGGACGAGGACGGGCCGCCGATCCTCCCGGGCGCTCTCGGTCACCGGACCCTCCTCCGCCGGCGGGCCGCGAAGCGGGCTCTCCAGGGGATCCGGACCAGGACGGCGAGCGCCGAGCCGGCCGCGGCGGTCAGGAGGGCCCTCACGACGGCTTCCTGCCCTCCCCAGTGCAGCGGCTCGCCGCGGAACAGGGAGAGCAGCAAGGCGAGGGCCAGGCTCTCGACGAGGACGGCGCCGGCCAGGAGCCCCGCCGCCCACGACGACTTCTCCACCACGAAGCGGGTCTCGGCGGTCGCGAGGAGGTAGCCCAGCAGGACCTTCGTGAAGACGTGGAGGCCCAGGAGGCGCGGAGGGGTCCGGAGGAGGTCCTCGAGGAGGCCCGCCACCAGGCCCGTCGCCATCGCGCGATAGACCGTCCCTCCCCGGGCGTTGTCCGCGACGAAGAGGAGGAAGAGATCGGGAGAGGACGGGATGGACACCGCCCCGAGTCCGAAGGTCCCGAGGACCGCGCCCGCGAGGCCGGCCGCGAACCGCAGCGGCTTCACGGGGCGCGCCTCGCCGGGCTCCCGCGCCCGGAGGAGCGCGGGGCGGGAAGGAGCGATGTCGGGTCGGACCCGGACTCCCTGGGAGCGAGGGGGGGGAAGACGAAGACCGTCGTTTCGCTCTCGGGCTTCGCCGTGAGCCGGACCGGCAGCTCGAGGAAGAGCGACGTCCCGCCCTTTCTCACCGTCTCGATCGTCCCGACGGGAAGGTCTCGCGGGTAGATGCCGTCGGTCCCCGACGTGACGACGAGATCGCCGGCCACGACGTCGGCGACCACGGGAACGTACTCGACCGAGATCCCCGCGGTGCCGCTTCCCCTGGCCACCGCGACCCGCCCGGACCTCGGGAGGAGGACGCCGACCGCCGCGAGGCGGTCGGACAGCAGCTGGACCCGCGCCGTCTGATCGCCCGTGCCCACCACCCGCCCGAGGAGGCCGTGGACGCCGACGACGACGCCGGCGACTTCCAGCCCCTCCGCCCGGCCGCGGTCGAGGAGGGCGGAGTGAAACGGGCCGGCCGTGACGAGGGAGACCATCCGCGCGACGCGGCTGGCCGGGGGCGCCAGGGGATGGGCGGAATAGAGCGCGAGGAGGCGCTGCCGTTCCCTCTCGGCGTCGCGGAGGATCGAGAGCTCCCGCTCCAGCTGGAGGACCTGGCTCTCGAGGGCGTCATTTCGCGCGAGCAGGCGCTCGCGTCCCGAAACCCGCTCCCGGAGGGCGCCCACGGCCTCCCGGAGACCGGTCACGCTCCGGACTCCCAGGCCCAGGACGTCCAGGAGCCACCCCTCCGCGACCGTCTGGCCGCCCGGACGACGGACCTGCAGCGAGAGCGCGACGACGCACCCCGACAGGAGCAGCACGAGGGTCGCCAGGCGACGGCGTCCGGCGAAGGGTACGAACGGCATTGACGCTTGGGGCCTTCCTCCTCAGTCGATGCTTATCTTCCGGAGGAGGTCCACGTCCGCCAGCATCGCCCCCGTTCCGAGGGCGACCGAGGAGAGGGGCTCCTCGGCGATCGTGATCGGCAGTCCGGTCTCTTCCCTCAGGCGTCTGTCCAGGTTCCGGAGGAGAGAGCCTCCCCCCGTCAGGACGATCCCCTTGTCCATGATGTCGGCCGACAGCTCGGGAGGGGTCTTCTCCAGCGCCATCCGGACGGCGTCCACGATGACCCCGACGGTTTCGGCGAGCGACTCGCGGACTTCCGCATCGGTCAGGGTCAGGGTCTTGGGGATTCCCTCCACCAGGTCGCGCCCCTTCACTTCCATCGCGAGCGGCTCGTCCAGGGGGTAGGCCGAACCGATCTCGATCTTGATCTGCTCGGCGGTCCGCTCCCCGATCAGCAGGTTGTACTTCCGCTTGACGTACTGGATGATCGCCTCGTCCATCTCGTTCGAGGCGACGCGGACCGACTTCGAGTAGACGATCCCCGCCAGCGAGATCACGGCGACGTCTGTCGTCCCGCCTCCGATGTCGACGATCATGTTCCCGGTCGGCTCCGTGATCGGGAGCCCGGACCCGATCGCGGCCGCCATCGCCTGCTCGATGATGAACACCTCGCTCGCGCCCGCCTGGAGCGCCGAGTCCTTCACCGCGCGCTTCTCGACCTGGGTGATGTCGGACGGGACCGAGATGACGATCTTGGGGCGAATGAGGGTGCCGCGGCCGTGGGCCTTCTTGATGAAGTAGCCCAGCATCCGCTCGGTGATCTCGAAGTCGGCGATGACGCCGTCCTTCATGGGCCTGATCGAGACGATGTTGCCGGGGGTCCGGCCCAGCATGTCCTTGGCCTGGCTCCCGACCGCCTCGACTTTATTGGTGATCCTGTTGACGGCGACGATCGAGGGCTCGCGGACCACGATGCCCCGCCCCTCGGCGAAGACCAGGGTGTTCGCGGTTCCGAGGTCGATGGCCAGGTCCGACGAAAACAGTGAAAAAAAGGAGCGGAATGCCAAGCTACTGATCCTTTCGGCCTTGCTCTTCGCGAGCTCTACGGTTCAATAAATCTGGATGACGACGTTCTCGCGGCGGATCGACTGGTTCCCGGCCCCGTCCGTGGCGCGCACCTCGACGGTGTTGAGGCCTTCCTTGCTGAAGGAGATCACCTTCCGGAACGTGCCCGTCGCGTCGGTCTCGGTGGGCTCGCCGTTCACGGTCACGCTCGCCCCGGAGTCGGTCTTCCCGGTCACGATCACGATGGTCCCGTTCACCTGCGGGTGCTGGAGGGCGAGGGTCGGGGGGGCCGTCTCGGGGCCGGCGCCCGCGGCCCCGCTCGCGAGAACCTTGAACTTGCGGGGGGCGGACCACTCCGACGCGAGGTTGCCCTTTCCGAGAGCCGCGACCCGCCAGAAGAAGGTCCCCTCCTCGTTGACGGTGACCGTGGCCTCGTTCCGGACACGATCGGAGAGGTCCGCGATCACCGAGTCGGGGAGGAAGAGCCGGCTGTGGGCGATCTGCAGCCGGTACCGGAGGGCGTCCTTGACGGCCGTCCAGCGCATCTCGACCGGGGCCTTCTTCTTCGGGTCGAACGAGGCGTTCTCGTCGGGCCGGACCAGGACGGGCGTCTCCGGGAGGTGGACCTTCTGGCTGATCGCCCCGCTTCCGGCCGAGGCGACGGCTCGCTCACGATCGCGCAGCGTGACCTTGGACTCGCGGGTCGAGAGCGTCGCCTGGCCGCGATAGGTGGAGAGCCCGGTGGACTTCGCCTGGTCGACGTCCACCCCGACGCTCGACCGCTGGGAGATGTCCGCCGTCGCGGCGTCCGTCTTCACGATGGACCTCGACCCCTCGCCCGTGTTGACGTCCACGGTTCCCACGATGAACTTGATCTCGGAGCGGCGCTTGTCCTCCTCCGGCCCCGCCGTCAGCACGGACGAGCGATGGACCTCGAAGAGCGTCTCCGGCCGGATCCGGTACATCGTGCCGTCGGCGGCGACGACGTCCGCGCCCCCGCTCGCCCCCGTCTTGATGAAGTCCCCCTCGAAGAGCTGCATGCCGGCCCGGGCCGCCTCCCAGGTGGCCCTCGAGGCACGCTGGATCTCGACCTTGCCCCCGCACTCGAGGATCGCGGCGTCGCCGCGGGCGGTGGCCACCCCGCTGATGAGGCGCCGGGCGGCCTCCTGGACCGCCAGGGCGTCGTTCAGGGCTTCCTGGACGTTCCCGGTCTTCAGGTAGGCGCGCGCCTGCCCGAGGAGGGCCGTGGCCGACTCGAGTTCGTCCTTCACCCTCGGGGCGTGGGGGACCGCCTGCGCTTTTCCGATCAGGACCTCGGCCTCCGCCACCTCTCGCGCCGCCTTGCGGGGAAGGCTATCCGGCTTCGGGTAAAGGAAATAGATCGCGATGCCCGCGATGCAGAGCACGCCCAAACCAGCCAGGACCCACTTCAGCAGGTTCTCTTTCGAGATGTAATACCAGTCGAGTTCGACTTCGTAGCGGTTGCCCGATTTCTTCGTCATGTCGCCCGGTCCCTGTGCCTTCCGGGGGCGGAAAAATCATTCTATAGCACCCGGGGGTCGGGCGCCTTTACCAGCCGATCCGGGTACGATATCGTTCAGGGTTCCGTCCCGGCCTCCGGGGCCCCGATCGAGATCTCTTTCCCCTGGTATTGGAGAAACCATGCTCAAAGCGTTCCGGGAAAACTTCAAGCACCTCAAGTGGGTCCTGTGGCTCGTCATCGGAGTCTTCGTCATCTTCGTCTTCGTGGACTGGGGGATGGGGACGACGCGAGGCACCGCGGAGCAGGACGTGGCCGCGCACGTCGGGAGCTTCCGGATCACGACGGCCGAGTTCCAGCGGGAGTACCGGGACTCCGAGGATCGCTACAAGCAGATCTACGGGAAGAACTTCACGCCCGAGCTCGCGAAGGCGATGAAGCTCCCGGAACAGGTGATCACGGGCCTGGTGGACCGCCACTTCTTCAAGGAGGAGGCGGCGCGGCTGGGGATCTCGGTCACCGACGACGAGGTGATGGCCCGGGTCCTCAAGATGAAGGACAACCAGGGCCGTCCGATCTTCGTCCGGGACGGCGTCTTCGTCGGCGAGGCAACCTACCGGCGGATGCTCGCGGGCGCGAACATGACGCCGGCGGACTTCGAGAACCAGACGAGGAACCAGGCCCTCCTGGAGAAGCTCAACCGCTTCTTCACCGAGTCCACGTTCGTGACCGACGACGAGGCCGAGGCCGACTTCGCGTCGCGGACGGTCAAGGCGAAAGTCTCGTACGTCCTCCTCCCGTCGGCCCGCTCGGCCGCACCGGCCATCGCGGACGCGGAGGCCGAGGTGTACTTCAAGGCGAATCAGGCCGCGTACGTCCTGCCGGAGAAGAGGAAGGCGGCGTACCTCCTCGTCGACTCCACGAAGATCCGCTCCGCGATCAACGTCTCGGACGCGGACGTCGCCGCCGAGTACAACGCGAACCTCGACCAGTTCAAGAAGAAGGAAGAGGTCCACGCGCGCCACATCCTCTACAAGAGCGACGGCACGCCGGCCCAGGACACCGCCGCGAAGGCGAAGGCCGACTCCGCCGTGAAGCGGATCAAGGCCGGGGCGAGCTTCGAGGCCGTCGCGAAGGCCGAGTCCGACGACCCCGGCTCCAAGGCCTCCGGGGGAGACCTCGGAAGCTTCGACCGGGGGCGGATGGTCAAGGAGTTCGAGGACGCCGTCTTCGGTGCCGATCCGGGCGCCGTCGTCGGCCCCGTGAAGACCCCCTTCGGCTTCCACGTCATCCAGGTCGTCGGGAAGACCGCCGAGCGCACCCAGCCGATCTTCGAGGTCTCGGCGATGATCCGCCAGCGCCTGATCGACCAGCGGACGGCCGACGAAGCCCGCCGCGTCGCGCGGGACCTCTCGGACCGGGCCCGCAAGAAAGGCGACAACGTCTCCGCGGACGACCTACGCAAGCTCGCGGGGGCCACGGTCACCTTCGGCGAGACGGAGTTCCTCTCCCGCAACGACGCGGTTCCGGCGCTCGGGCCGAGCCCCGCGTTCGGCCAGGCGCTCTTCTCGCAGAAGGTCGGGGAGACTTCCGACCCGGTCAGCTCGACGCGCGGCGAGACCGTCCTCGTCGTCCAGGAGGTCCGCAAGCCGGGACCGGCCCAGTTCGCCGAGGTGAAGTCCCGGGTGATCGCGGACCTGGCCCGGAAGAAGCAGGACGAGGCGACGCTCGCGGCGCTCGGCGGCGCCGCGCCCGCGGGGTCCGCGCCGGAGGCGGCCGCGGCCAAGCTCGGGCTGAAGGTCGAGACCCCCGAGGCCTTCGGGAAGAGCGGCCCCATTCCCGGCCTCGGCACGGGGAAGGAGATCCTCGACGCCGTCTTCGCCTCGAGCCCGGGAGAGGTGAAGGGGCCGTTCCTCGTCGCGGGCCAGGGGGCCGCGCTCGTGAAGGTCCTCGAGAAGAACCCGTTCGACCGGAAGGCGTTCGACGCCCAGAAACCGCAGATCGTCGACCAGCTCAAGAACCAGAAGTCGGGGAGGATCCTCCAGACCTTGCTCGTCCGGCGGCGCGCCGAGTCGAAGATCGACATCAACAAGGATGTCCTCGCCCGTTTCGGGGGGAACGGCTGAGTACCGCGGCGCCCGCGCCCCGGGCGTCCCGGCGGAGACGGGGCGGCCCCCTGCGGTGATCGGACGGCTTTCCGGAGTCCTCCTCGAGTCGCGGCCGGACCGTGTGCTGATCGACGCGGGCGGGGTCGGCTACATCGTCGCGATTCCGCTCGGCACCTACGCGGCGCTCCCTCCCCCGGGGGAGCGGGCGACGCTCCACGTCCACACCCACGTCCGCGAGGACGCGCTCCAGCTCTTCGGGTTCGCCACTCCCGCGGAGCGCACCCTCTTCGAGAGGCTTCTGTCGGTCTCCGGGATCGGCCCTCGGGTGGCCCTGACCGTCCTCTCGGGCCTTCCCCTTCCGGAGCTGGTCCGCGCGATCGTCGGGCAGGACGCCGGGCGGCTCTCGACGATCCCCGGGGTGGGGAAGAAGCTGGCCGAGCGCCTCGGGCTCGAGCTGAAGGAGAAGCTCGGCGACCTCGGCATCCCGTCTTCGGCGGGGGCGCCGCTCCCCAGGGGATCGGTGGCCGAGGACGCCCTCGGAGCGCTCGTCAACCTCGGCTACCGGGAGGCCCAGGCCCTGGCGGCCGTCGAAGCCGCCGCGAGGGAGTCCCCGCCGTCCGACCTCTCCACCCTCATCCAGGAAGCCTTGAAGCGGCTGGCGAGGTAGGCCGTGGACGAGCGCATCCTCTCCGGAGTCCTCCGGACCGAAGAGAGCGGCCCCGAGGTGACGCTGCGGCCGAAGTCCCTCTCGGAGTTCATCGGCCAGCCGAAGCTCCGCGAGACGCTCGGCGTCTTCATCGAGGCGGCGCGGAACCGCCGGGAGCCCCTCGACCACGTCCTCCTCTTCGGCCCGCCGGGCCTCGGGAAGACGACGCTGGCCCACATCGTCGCGAGGGAGATGGGGTCCCAGATCCGGGTGACGGCCGGACCGGTCCTCGAGAAGGCCGGCGACCTCGCGGCGATCCTGACGAGCCTCTCCCCGGGGGACGTCCTCTTCATCGACGAGATCCACCGCATCCCGCCCGCCGTGGAGGAGATCCTCTACCCTGCGATGGAGGACGGGAAGCTGGATCTGGTCATCGGCTCGGGCCCCGGAGCCCGGACCGTCGAGCTGAAGCTCTCCCCCTTCACCCTGATCGGCGCGACGACCCGCGCGGGCCTCCTGTCCCAGCCGTTCGCCGCCCGCTTCGGCATCACGCACCGCCTCGACTACTACGGCGCCGACGCCCTCCGGACCATCGTCCTCCGGTCGGCCGAGATCCTGGGGTGCCCCATCGAAGGCGACGGCGCCACCGAGATCGCCCGGAGGAGCCGCGGGACGCCGCGGATCGCCAACCGCCTCCTCCGGCGCGTCCGCGACTACACCGAGGTGGCGGGGGCGTCCGCGATCACGGCCGGGGGCGCGCGCTCGGCCCTCGATCGGCTGGAGGTGGACCACCACGGCCTCGACGACCTCGACCGCCGCATCCTGACGACGATCATCGACCGCTTCGGCGGCGGGCCCGCGGGCCTCTCGGCGATCGCCGCCTCTCTCGGCGAGGACAAGGGGACGCTCGAGGACCTCTACGAGCCATTCCTCCTCCAGTCGGGGTTCCTGACGAGAACGCCGCGCGGGCGGGTCGTCACCGCGCTCACCTACCGGCACCTCGGCCTGAAGCCGGGAGGGAGCGAGGGCCCGGGCTCCCTCTTCGGCTAGCCCGGCGATGGGCATCCGCCGGGGACTCCTCGTCTACAACCCCGTCGCGGGCCAGCGGGACCGGCGTCCCGCCATGGAGGCGCTCGCCCGCGAGTCGGCCGGACTCGGCCTGGACCTCGCGCTCCTGCCGACGCGCCGCTCGGGCGACGCCGCCGGCCTCGTTTCGAGCGGACTCCGCTCCTCTCCCGACCTCGTCGTCGTCGCGGGGGGAGACGGGACGGTGGCCGAGGTCGCGGGGGCGCTCGTCGGCAGCGCCGTCCCGATGGCCGTGGTCCCCACCGGAACCACCAACGTCGTGGCGCGGGAGTTCGGGGTGAGGTCCTTCGCCCTCGCCGGGCGATCGTTCCACTCCGGCCGGACCGCGCCCCTGGCGGTCTGGCCCTCCGCCGGGCGCCACTCGGTGATCGGTACGGGCGTCGGGTTCGACGCCCGCGTCATGAGCCACGCGGTGCCGCTCCTCAAGCGGCTCTTCGGCCGGACGGGGATCTCCTGGACGGCGACGAGGGAGTGGATGAAGTACGAGTTCCCCCCGATCGAGGTGACCGGCGTCGACGCCGGGGGAAACGCTTTTCGCCGGGAGGCGACCTTCGTCCTGTCGACCAACACGAAGCGCTACGGCGGGGACGCGATCCTTTCCCCCGGCGCCGACCCCGGGGACGACCTCCTCGACCTCGTCCTCTTCACGTCCCGGTCCACTGTGGATCTCTTCCACTTCTACCGGCTCCTGCCGCGCGGGCGCGCCGGGCAGCTCTCGGTCCGGGGGGTCGACCACTTCCCGGTCCGCTCCTTCACCGCCCGGTCGCTGGCCGGCTACGAGCTCGAGGTCCAGGTGGACGGCGACGGCGCCGGCACGACGCCCGTCTCCGTCGGTCCGGCGACCGGCTTCGTGCGCGTCCTCCTGCCTTAGCCGGAATCGCTGCGGAGCGACGGCCGTCCCTGGCCATCGGGGGGGAAGAGTGGGACGATCGCGCAGAGCTCAGATGACCTCCCGCTCCGCCAGCCCCCCGCCGCCCCCCGGCCCGCCCCTCGTCGACTGGCCGGCGTTCGAGGACGAGTACGACCGGCAGCAGCCCGTCGTCGAGCGGCTCGTCTCCACCGTCCTCCAGAGCCGCTCCGGCGACCCGGACAAGCTGCGGGCCGCGGCCGCCTCGGGAGACGTCGGCACGATCCGGTTCGTCGCTCACGGCCTCAAGACGGTCGGCGGCCTGATCAAGTGCCAGCGCCTTCGCGACGTGGCGCGGAGCGCCGAGCAGGCCGCCCGCGACGGAGCCCCCGGAGCGCCCGCGCTGGCGGTCGAGCTGGCAGAGACCCTGGCCCTGACGCTGGCCGAGCTGGGGGCCCGCTTCCCTGGCGCCGTCCCCGGCCCCGCCGGCGGCTGACCGGCCGGCCGACTCCGTCAGTTCTTCCGGTAGTGGCACCCGCGGGAGACCGGGTTCTTGAGGGCCGCCTGGGCGATGAGGTAGCTCGCGTGCACGCCGTGGAAGAGGTCGACGATCTCTTTCGAGATCTTCGTCTCGTGGTAGAAGCGCTGGAGCCGCTTCTCCAGGTCGCGAATGTCGGCCACCGCACGGCCGAGGCGTTCGGCGGTCCGGACGATCCCGACGTAGTTCCACATGGTGTTCCGGATCGTCGTCCAGTCCTGCTGGATCAGCGCCGGGTCCTCGTTCCGGGCGCTCCCCGGCGACTTCCAGTCGGGAATCGCCCGGAAGACCCGCTCCGGGAAGGTCTGCCCCGCTTCGACCCGGTCCGAGATCGACGCCGCCGCGCTCTCGCCCCAGACGAGCCCTTCCAGGAGCGACGTGGAGGCGAGCCGGTTGGCGCCGTGGAGGCCGGTGCAGCTCGTCTCCCCGACCGCGTAGAGGTGCCGGATGGTCGTCTTCCCCTCGAGGTCGACGAGGACGCCGCCGCAGAAGTAATGGGCCGCGGGGACCACCGGGATCGGCTCCTTGGAGATGTCGATCCCGAACCTGGCGCAGGTCGCGGCGATCGTCGGGAACCGGTCCGCGATCGAGAGCCGGTTGTGCTTCTTGTAGTTGTGAACGAGATCGAGGAAGACGCACGGGTCGCCGCGGGTCGTCATCTCCTCGACGATCGCGCGGGTGACGACGTCGCGCGGGGCGAGGTCCTTCCGCTTGGCGTCGTAGCGGTGCATGAAGGCCTCGCCGGAGCGGTTCACCAGGATCGCCCCCTCGCCCCGGAGCGACTCCGAGATGAGGAAGGCGCCGGCGTCGGGGTGGTAGAGCGTCGTCGGGTGGAACTGGACGTACTCCAGGTTCAGGACGGCGGCCCCGGCCCGGTGCGCCACCGCGAGCCCGTCGCCGATCGCGTGGCGGGTGTTCGTGGTGTGGAGAAAGAGGCGGCCGACCCCGCCGGTGGCCAGGACGGTGAAATCCGACAGGACCGTGTGGACCTTCCCCGTCCGGTCGAGGATGTAGGCCCCCAGGCACGGGTCCTGCAACGCGTACCGCTGACCGACGTCGGTGGAGTGGTGGCGGGCCGTGATCAGGTCGATGGCAGTCGCTTCCGGCCAGATCGTGATCCGCGCCTCGGTCCGGACCCTCCGGAGCATCGCTTCCTCGATCGCCCGGCCCGTCGCGTCGGCCGAGTGGACGATCCGGGCGACGGAATGGGCCCCTTCGCGCGTGAAATCGAGCTCCCCGCGGGTGGTGCGCGAGAAGGGGACGCCCACCTCCTCGAGCAGCAGCTCCTCCACCACGCGCGGCCCGCGCTCCGCCAGGAAACGGACCGCCTCCGGATTGCAGAGTCCCGCCCCGGCGCGGAGGATGTCCTTCTCGAGCGACGCGGGGGAGTCGTTCTTCCCGAAGTAGATGATCCCGCCCTGAGCCCAGGCCGTGTTGCAGTCGTCCGGCTCGACCGCCTTCGTGACGAGGTGGACCTTGAGCCCGCGGCGCGCGAGGACGAGGGCGGTCGTCAACCCCGCGATCCCGGTCCCGATGACGAGGACCGGCGTCCGGAACCGGTCGGGGATCTCTCGCTTCACGCGCGCCGGCTGCCACGCCGGTTGCGGGGCATGCGCGGGGAGGTCACGTCCACGTCGAGGCCGATGTCGATGGCCCTGACGGAGTGCGTCACCGCGCCGACGGAGACGTAGTCGACGCCGGCCTGGCCCGCCTCGCGCGCCCGCTCCGGCGTCATCCCCCCGGACGCTTCCACGAGGATCCTCTGTCCGGTCGCCTCGGTGAACAGCCGGATGTCCGCGACCGCGGCGAGGATCTGGGCGATCGTCATGTTGTCCAGGAGGATCCGCTCGGCGCCGGCGTCGAGAGCCTGGTGGACCTCGTCGAGGTCGCGGGCCTCGACCTCGAGGAAGAGGTCCCGGAGCGGCCGGTTCAGGTCGCGGAAGTCGGTCGCCCGCCGCGTCGCGTCCCAGACGCTCCCGGAGCCGTCGGCGTGGTTGTCCTTGACGAGGAAACCGAAGGCAAGGCCGAAACGGTGGTTCTCGCCCCCGCCGCAGCGGACGGCGTACCGCTCGAAGAGCCGGAGGCCCGGCGTGGTCTTGCGGGTGTCGAGGAGCCTCGTCCGCGTCCCCTTCAGGGCGTCGACGTAGAGGCGCGTCAGCGTCGCGACGCCCGAGAGCCGCTGCAGGAGGTTGAGGGCGACCCGCTCCGCCGCGAGGACCGTGATCGCGGGCCCCTCGATCCGCGCCAGAACCTTCCCCTTCGGGACGCGGGCCCCGTCCTCCACCAGGAGCTCGACCTTCGCGGCCGGGCGGAGGAAGGCGAAGATCCTCGGGAGGAACGCCGCTCCGGCGATCACGGCCCGCTCGCGGGTGACGATCCGGGCGGAGACCCGCACGGCCGGACCGAAGACGGCGAGCGAGGTGACGTCCTCGCCGTCCTCCGCGAAGGCCCGCGAGAGGAGGTCGTCCAGCGGCCGGGCAAGATCTTTCGGGAGCTTCACCGCAAGAGATTCTACGGCGTCGGCCGCACCAGGAAGAGAGAGAGAAGGACGGCGACGGCCAGGAGCAGCCCGGAGACGACCAGGAATGGGCCCCAGAACCGGCGCCGGAAGGCGCGTCCCTTCAGGTACAGGTCCGCCCCGATCAGGTTGGCGAGCGACGCGATCGGCGTCCCGCACCCTCCCGCGTTGACGCCGTAGAGGAGCGCGGTGAAAAGGGAGCCGCCCCCCGCCGCCGCCGCCGCCGGAGCGAGGAGGAGGGCCGCGGGAACGTTGGAGACGACCTGGGAGACGAGGGCCCCGGAGAGAACGAACCCCGCGGGAGCGGCCCCGAAGGTCCGGATCGGGTCGAGCGCCGTCGCGAGAGCGGACCGGTGCAGCCCCTCGATCCCGACGAAGAGCGCCGCGAAGACGGCGACGAGCGTGAAGTCGACCCGGAAGAGCCGGCGCCCGAGGTAGAGACAAACCGGGATGGCGGCGGCGAGCGGGGCCATCCGCGGAAGGACGCCGAAAAGGGAGAGCAGCTGCGCCGCGAGGAGGAGGCCCGCCATCGCCGAAAGCGTCCGGTGGACCCTGATTCGCCTCCGAGGAGGGCGGACGAGGGACCGCCGCCGGATCAGGAGGGGGATCGTCGCGACGAGAGCCACGCCCATCCCGGCGACCCAGGGGAGCTGGGCCGCCAGGAATGTCCTTCCCGTGAAGGCGCCCGCCCGGAACAGGAAGAGGTTCTGCGGGTTGCCGGTCGGGGTGAGACAACCCAGCAGGTTGGCTGCCGCGATCTCCAGGATCACCACCTTCGCCGGGTCGAAATCGGGGGCGGCCCGCTCGAACGCGAGGGTGAAGGGGACGAGGAGGAGGAGGGCGACGTCGTTCGTGACGAGGGCCGCGAGCCCCCCGGCGAGGAGAATGGCGGCCAGGGCCAGCGCCCGTTCCGAGCGAACCCTGAAGAGGATCCGGTGGACCACCAGGTCCAGGCCGCGCGAGAGGCGTGCACATTCGGCGGCCAGGATCAGGACGAAGAAGAGCTCCAGGAGCCCGAGATCGAGAAGCGACGGAATCTCACGAGCCCCGACCGTCCCGAAGGCCAACGCCAGCAAAGCGAGCGAGAGGGAAACGACGAGCATCCAGGGCGGATAATAGAGAGTCCGGCGATCCGGCCCCGGCTCTCGCCGCTTCACTTCGGAACGACAGGAGGATTCCCTTGAAGCCGACTCTTTCCGCTGCCCTCTTGCTGGGCGCGTTCACCCTTCTCCCGGTTTCCCCCCTTCCCGCGAACGAGGGGATGTGGATGCCGCAGCAGATCCCCGCGCTCGCGTCCCGCCTGAAGGGCCTCGGCTTCACCGGGGACCCCGGCACCTTCGCAGACCTGACCGGCTTCCCGATGGGGGCCATCGTCTCCCTCGGCGGCTGCAGCGCGTCCTTCGTCTCCCCGGACGGCCTGATCGTCACGAACCACCACTGCGTCCAGGGGGCGCTCCAGTACAACTCCACTCCCGACCGGAACCTGATCGAGAACGGGTTCCTGGCGAAGAGCCGGGGAGAGGAGCTCTGGAACGGCCCCGGCTCCAGGGTCTTCGTCACGGTCTCGGTCAAGGAAGTCACCGACGAGATCCTCGGCGAGATCCCGGCGAAGGCCACGGACCGCCAGCGCTTCGACTGGATCGAGCGCCGGACGAAGGAGCGGACGGCCGGCTGCGAGAAGGGCGGCCTCCGCTGCCGGGTCGCCTCCTTCTTCGAGGGGAAGAGCTACTTCGAGATCTCCCAGCTGGAGATCAACGACGTCCGGCTCGTCTACGCACCCGGGAAGGGGATCGGGAACTTCGGGGGCGAGACCGACAACTGGCAGTGGCCCCGGCACACGGGCGACTTCGGGTTCTACCGGGCGTACGTCGGAAAGGACGGAAAGCCCGCCGGCTTCTCGAAGGAGAACCTTCCCTATCACCCGAAGCACTGGCTGACCGTCTCCACGAAGGGGGCGGCGCCCGAGGACCTGGTCTTCGTGGCCGGATACCCGGGCCGCACCCAGCGTCACGAGACCTACGAGCAGGTGAAGGAGCGCACCGAGTGGACGCTCCCCCGTGCGATCCGGCGCTCCCGGGAGCAGCTCGCGCTGATCGAGGAGGTCACGAGGGGAGACAAGGCCCTCGTGATCAAGGCCGAGCAGCGCAAGCGGGGCCTCAACAACGGCCTCACGAAGAACGTGGGCGTCCTGGACGGCCTCGTCCGCGGAGGCCTGCTGGCCAGGAAGGAGGCCCAGCAGCGGGACCTGGTAGCGTGGATCGCGGCCGACGGGTCGAGACAGGCCGAATTCGGCGCCGCCCTTCCAGCGCTCCTGGCGATGCAGGCCGAACGCGAGAAGAGCCGGGAGCAGAACGCCGTCCTCGCCGGGCTCAACGCCCCGGGGTCCCTCCTCCAGACCGCGGACACTCTCTGCCGCAACTCGCTGGAGAGGCCCAAGAAGGACCTGGACCGCGACCCCGCGTTCCAGGAGCGCAACTGGTCCCGGACCCGGGAGGCCCTCGAGAGGATGGAGAAGACCTACGACCCCCGCCTCGACCGGGCCTTCTTCCGGTACTCCCTCCTCGAGGCAGCGGCCCTCCCCGCCGGCCAGCGGATCGCCCCTCTCGACACGGCGATCGGCCTGACGGCGGGAATGCCTGCCGCTTCGGCCGCGAAGGCGGTCGACACGTGGCTCGACGCCGCCTACCCGAAGGCAACGCTGGGCGACAAGGCGGTCCGGCTCGCCTGTTTCACCAGGCCGATCGAGGAGATCGCGGCGTCGGGAGATCCGTTCGTGAGGCTGGCGATCGCGCTGCATCCGCTCCACGAGGCGGTCCGCGAGAAGGAGAAGTCCGACGAAGGGCGCCGCTCGCTCCTCGGGCCCCGGTACATGCAGGCTCTTCTCGCGAAGGAGGGCGGCCTCGTCGCTCCCGACGCGAATTCCACTCTCCGCGTCACCTACGGGACGCTGAAGGGAGTCTCCCCGCGCGACGGGATGACGTACTCCCCGCAGTCGACCCTCCAGGGGATCGTGGAGAAGCACACCGGAAAGGGCGAGTTCGACGCCCCGAAGGCGGAGCTCGACGCGATCCAGGCTCTCCGGTCAGGCCGGAAATCCCCCTATGTCGACCCGAAGAGGAAGGACGTCCCGGTCGACTACCTCTCCGACGTCGACACGACGGGCGGGAACTCCGGGTCGGCCACGCTCAACTCGAAGAACGAGCTGGTCGGTCTCCTCTTCGACGGCACCTTCGACACGGTCGCCTCGGACTTCCTCTTCGACCGGGAGAAGACGCGGTCGATCCACGTCGACACCCGGTACCTCCTCTGGGTGATGACCGAGGTCGACCGGGCGACGAACGTCCTCGAGGAGATGAAGCTCAACTGAGCCGGCCTCCTGGAACGACGGAAACCCGCGCCCGATTCCTTCCATCCACGGGAGCGCCGACCCTCCGGCCCCCATCCTTCTCGAGGTGACCATGAAACGCCGATCCAGGCCCGTCCTCTTCACGATCGCCCTCTGGGGCGTGACCGCCGGCAGCGCTCCGCTTCTCTCCGCCGAGGCGAAGAAGTCCGATCCGAAGGCCGAGATCAAGGTCGAGGAGAGGACCCTCTCCAACGGGATGCGCCTCCTCCTCTATCCCCGCCCGGACGAACCGACGATCTCGGGCGGCTGGGTCGCTCACGTCGGGAGCGCCAACGAGCGACCCGGGATCACCGGGATCAGCCACCTCTTCGAGCACATGATGTTCAAGGGGAGCCAGGCGATCGGGACGAAGGACTACAAGAAGGACCTCGAGATCATCGCGGAGCAGGAGAAGGTCCGCGGCGAGATCCGGGCCGAGGAGGCGAAGCTGCGCACGGCGTACCGGAGAGGCGAGATCGACGACGTCACGAGGCCCGAGAACAAGTCCGCCCGGCAGAAAGAGCTGGAGAAGAAGTTCGACGAGCTGGTGAAGGCCCAGCGGGAGATCCTGGTCAAGAACGAGTTCGACCGGATCTACACGAAGGCCGGCGGCTCCGGAATGAACGCCTTCACCAACAAGGACATGACGGTCTACTTCATCACCGTCCCGAAGAACAAGCTGGGGCTCTGGATGTGGATGGAGTCGGACCGTCTGGCCAGTCCCGTCTTCCGGGAGTTCTACGCCGAGCGGGACGTGGTCTTCGAGGAGCGGCGGCTCCGGACGGAGTCGACGCCGACCGGCAAGCTGGAGGAGGCCTTCGAGGAGATGTTCTGGCACGGCCACCCCTACACGTGGCCCGTCATCGGATACCCCTCGGACATTCCCGCGATCACGAAGGCCCAGGCCGACGACTACTTCTCCCTCTACTACGCGCCCAACAACCTGACGGCGATCCTGGTCGGCGACTTCGACCCGAAGGAGGCGGTGGCTCTCGCCGAGAGGTACTTCGGCAGGATTCCCCGGGGCAAGACTCCCCCGCCGGAGATGACCACGCTCCCCCCCAGGTGGGAGGCCGAGATGCGGCTCATCGGCGAGGCCGAGACGAACCCCCAGGTCGCAATCGACTGGCACACGGTGGCGTTCCAGCACAGGGACAGCTACCCGCTCCAGGTCCTGGCCCAGCTCCTCAACGGCCGGACCGGGCGCCTCTTCAAGGGGCTCGTCCTGCCGGTCGACGCGGTCGCGACGAGCGCTTCAGCCGCCCAGGAGTCGGGCAGGTACGCCGGCTCCTTCGGGATCGCGGCGGAGTGCAAGGAAGGGAAGAGGCCGGAGGAGACCGAGAAGGCGATTGACGCCGAGATCGAGAAGCTCCAGAAGGAGCTGGTCCCGGCGGAGGAGCTCCAGAAGGTCAAGAACAACTCCGCCGCGAACTCGTTCCGCCGCCTCTCGAGCAACATGGCGATCCTCATCCAGACCCTCGTGAACGACGGGCTGGGCGACTGGCGCGAGATCAACGAGGGGCCCAAGCGGATCCAGGCGGTGACGGCCGAGGAGGTCCGGCGCGTCGCACAGACTTACCTGACGAAGGAGAACCGCGGGGTCGCCGTCTTCACCCGCAAGGGATCCGCGGCCGCACCGTCCCCCGACGAGGCGGCGCTCGCGTCGCTCCCCGAGCAGGCCAGGCCGATGGTGAAGCAGCTCCTCCAGAGGGTGGGGACCGAGAAGGACCCCGAGAAGCTCAAGGCGATGATCTCGCAGATGGAGTCCCAGTCGTCCTCCGTTCCTCCCGAGATGAAGAAGGGGCTCGACCTCGTCCTTGCCCGCGCCAAGGAACGGCTCGCGGAGCTGGCGAAGCCGGAGAAGAAGTAGGAGACGACGATGAGGACCTTCAGGCCAATCCCCTTCCTCCTCGCCGCCGCGCTCGCCACCCTGGCGTCCGCGCGACCGGCCCTCGCCGCGGGAATCCCCGACCGCCCCGAGAAGCTGACGTTCCCCCCGTTCACGTTCTCGCCCCCCTCCGCGGCCGCGTACCGGACGACCCTCCCCTCGGGTCCCGTCGCCTACGTCGCCGAGGACCGGGAGCTTCCCCTCGTGTCGATCTCCATCACACTTCGCGGCGGGCGCTACCTCGACCCCGCCGGAAAGGAGGGGCTGGCCGAGCTGACCGGCTACCTCCTCTCCCGCGCCGGCACGAAGAGCTTCACGGCGGAGGAGCAGGAGGAACGTCTGGCCTTCCTGGCCGCGAACGCGGGCTCGTCCATCGGGGACGACCGCGGCGGCGTCTCGCTGAACCTCCTGTCGAAGGACCTCGACGAGGGGCTGAAGATCCTGCGCGAGATCCTGACCGAGCCCCGCTTCCAGGAGAGCCGTTTGACGCTCCGGAAGGAGCAGCTGCTCACGGAGATGAAGACCCGGAACGACGAGTCCCAGGAGATCGAGTCCCGCGAGCGCTCCTTCCTGGCGCTCGGCGAGGGCTTCTTCTCGAATCGCTTTCCGACGAAGGCGTCGATCGACTCCATCCGGCGCGAGGACCTGGTCGCGTTCCACCGCGAGTGGTTCGACCCCCGGAACATGATCGTCGCGGCTTCCGGCGACTTCTCGAGGGCCGAGATGGTCAAGAAGCTCGACGCCCTCTTCGCCGCGTGGCCGTACCAGGGCAAGGCCGCCCCCGCCGTCCCGAAACCCGACCACCAGATGCCGGCCGGCCTCTTCCTCGTCGACAAGGACGTGAACCAGGGGCGGGTCTCCATCCTGCTGCCCGGCGTGCTCCGGACGGACCCCGACTTCTTCGCGATCCAGCTGATGAACGACATCCTGGGCGGCGGAGGGTTCACGAGCCGCATCACGAACCGGGTCCGGTCGGACGAGGGCCTCGCCTACTCTGCCAGCTCCCGGGTCTCGGGCGGCGTCTGGTTTCCGGGCCTCGTCTCGGTCAGCTTCCAGTCGAAGGTCCGCACCTGCTCCTACGCGACGCAGATCGTCCTCGAGGAGATGGGGAGGATGAAGTCGGCCGAGGTCACCGACGAGGAGCTCCTCACCGCCAAGAGATCCTTCGTCGAGACCCTCTCCCGGCGGTTCGCGACCAAGAGTCAGACCATGGGCCTCTTCGTCGACGAGGAGCTCACCGGCCGCTTCGGGCTCGACCCGGCTTACTACTCCAATTTCCGGGCGAACGTCGAGAAGGTGACGAAGGCGGACGTGAAGCGGGCGGCCGAACGCCTTCTGGCGACCGGCTCCGCCACCGTGCTGGTCGTCGGGAAGAAGTCCGACCTCCTGAGCCCGGACCCGAAACACCCGGTCCCGTACCCGTCGCTGACCGGCGGGAAGGTCACCGACCTTCCGCTCCGCGACCCGATGACGATGAAGCCCGTCGCCGCGCCCCCGTCCCGGTAGCCCGGCGTCCTTTCCCGTACGATGGGGCCTCCCGCTCTCCCGGAGCGGGAGGCTTTTTTCGTGCGAAGCCGTTACCGGAGGTATCGATGCGCCGTTCGCCTCTTCTCGCCCTCGTCCTGCTCTCGGTTCTCTCCCCGGCCCGCGGAGAGGAGCCGAAGGCGCGGCTGACCCTCGACCGGATCACCGCTGTCCCGCCGCTCGCGGGGCAGGAGCTCCGGAGAGGACGGTGGCGGGACGACCGGCGGTTCACGTGGCTCTCGCCCGACGAGAGCGAGCCGAACGGGCGGGTCTCGCTCCACCAGTTCGACTCCGTGGACGGGCGGACCGGAAAGCTCCTCGACCCTCCGGCCGTCTCCGTGGGAACCGAGGGAAAGCTGGCGGAGACGAGGCCCCTCCCGCTCTCGACGTACGAGTGGAACCCGGCCGGCACCGCCCTGCTCCTGAGCGGCGAGAACGACCTGTGGCTCCTGGAAGTCCCCTCGGGCTCCGTCAGACGCCTGACGCGCGGCGACGCCGCCGAGGAACACCCGGTCTTCTCCCCCGACGGTTCGCGCATCGCGTTCGTCAGGAGCCACGACCTGTGGACGGTGGAGGTCGCGAGCGGGCAGGAGACCCGCCTGACGACGACGGGGAGCGCGCACGTCCTGAACGGCGAGCTCGACTGGGTCTACGAGGAGGAGCTCGCGGGGCGCCGGAGCGGCCGGGCCTACGAGTGGTCGCCCGACTCCAGGTCGATCGCCTACCTTCGCCTCGACGAGAACCGCGTTCCCGAATACCCCATCGTCGACTTCCTCCCGGTCCACGGGCAGGTACGGCAGCAGCGGTATCCGAAGGCGGGCGATCCGAACGCCATCCCTTCCCTCCACGTGGTCTCGCTCGACGGGACCGAGACCGCGGAGGCCCGCCCGGTTCCCGACGACGTCTACATCGGACCCGGCGTCAGCTGGACGCCCGACTCGAGAGCGGTGGCCTGGGTCCACGTGAACCGCGCCCAGACCCGGGTCGAGTTCCGCCTTCTGGCCCGGGACGGCGGCCCGGCGCGGACGATCCTCGTCGAGGAGGACCCGGCCTGGATCAACGAGGTCGAGCCCCCCCGGTTCCTCGGCGACGGGTCGTTCCTCTTCCTCTCGGAGCGGTCCGGTTTCCTGCACCTCTGGCACGGGAGGACGGACGGGTCGGCTCCGCGTCCGGTGACGAGCGGGGCCTGGATGATCGACCGGGCGTGGGAGGTCGACGAGGCGGGCGGCGCCCTCCTGTTCAGCGCCACCGAGAAGGACCCCCGCGAGCGGCACGTCTACCGGGCGCGGCTCGACGGGAGCGGCCTGACGAGGCTGACGAAGGGACGCGGCGTCCACGTCCCCGTTTTCTCCCCCGGGGCGGCCCTCTTCGCCGACACGTTCTCGGACGTCGACACGCCGCCGGCGACGGTGGTCGCCCGCGGGGACGGGACCCTCCTGGGGACGGTTCACCAGCCGAAGGGCGCCTGGACCTCCTACCGGCTCGCCTCGACCGAGTTCCGGTCGTTCCGGGCACCCGACGGCACCCTGCTCCACGCCCGTCTCGTCCGGCCGGCCGGCTTCGACCCTTCCCGGAAGTACCCGGTCATCGTCTCCGTGTACGGCGGGCCGCACGCGCAGCTCGTCGTCGACCGCTGGGGGGCCACCTCCTTCTTCGATCACCTCTGCGCCGAGAAGGGCTTCCTCGTCTGGTCGGTCGACAACCGTGGCTCGTGGGGGCGCGGGCACGCGTTCGAGACGCCGCTCCTGCGGCGGATGGGAGAGACCGAGCTGAAGGACCAGCTGGCGGGAGTGGAGGAGCTCCGCAAGCTCCCCTTCGTCGACGGCTCGCGGATCGGGATCTCCGGCTGGTCGTACGGCGGCTTCCTCGCGCTGTATGCCGCCACGCACGCGGGAGGGACCTTCCGGTGCGCCGTCGCCGGCGCTCCCGTCACCGACTGGAGGTTCTACGACTCGATCTACACGGAGCGGTACATGAAGCTCCCGTCCGAGAACGCGGCCGGATACCGGGACTCCTCCCCGCTGACCTCCGCCGACCGGCTCGGCTCGAAGCTCCTCGTCCTCCACGGGACCTCGGACGACAACGTCCACCTCCAGCAGACGGTCGCTCTCGTGGACGCGCTGACGAAGGCCCGCAAGGACTATTCCCTCGTCCTCCTCCCCGGACAGAAGCACGGGCCAAAAGACCCGGCTTCTCGTCTTTACGTGAACCAGCGGGTCCTGGAGTTTTTCGAGAAGAACCTCTGACGTCGACCCGACCTACTTGGCCTCGACGTCCTCGACCTCGTCGGGGTTGAAGGCCCTGGGAGCGACCCATCCGTTCCTGCCGAACAGGGCGCCGAGGGCGAGGCGGACGAGCCCCGGGGTCTCGCGGCGCGCCTCGAACGCGTCCATCAACGCGGGAATCTCCGCCGGTGCCGCCGGCGGGACGAGCATCCGGGAGGGCGCGAGAAGGCCGACGAGGCCCTCGCGCCGAACGGAGCTCCAGCCCTCCCCGAGTCCGGCCTCTTCTGCCGGCGAGAGGGGCGCCACCCCGGCGAGGGCCAGCCGGCCCGAGGCGAGAGCGAGGACGAGGGGGAGATCCCGGAGGACCGGGACGGCGGTCTCGAACTGGAACGTCCGGATCGCCACCCTCACCGGAAGGCCGTCCGCCGCCGCCTCCGTTCCGTTCAGGTTCCACGTGACGGGACGGGTCGCGTGCCCGGCATTCGCGACGAAGCCCCACGCGAACGCGAGGGGCCAGAGCGGAAGGGAGGCGAGGAACGCCACCAGCCCGACCGCCCGGTCGCCGAACGACGGAGCTGTCCGCCGGCCGGCACCGCGAGGGGGGAGGAGGTCGGTGAGCCAGGAAGCCGCTCCGTCGGCCGGCCGGACCACGAGGTTCCCGGAGACGACCGCGTTCTCGAGACTCACGCCGGCCGGGACGATGCTCCGGGGCAGGACGCTGACCTCGCGCAGCTTGGCGGTCGCGCAGACGATGGCTTCCTCCCCCACCGTCGTCCCCGCCTCGAGCACGGCCCCGGGATAGACGAACGCCCGCGGCGACACGGCCGGGGCCTCGGCCCGATCGATCTCCCGGTACGAGGCGACCGACTCGATCAGCCGGCACGGCCGCTCCAGGACGAGCCTCGCCTCGTTCTTCCGGGTCGTCCAGTCGGGCGACGCCGGCTCCAGGGGGAAGTCGGCCTTCTTCAGCGCCCCGGGGCTGACCTTCCACAGTCCGGCCGGGCGATCGGCAACGACCCCGGCGACGAGGGGCTCCGCGGCCTCCTCGGCCTTCTCCAGGAACTCCCCCACCAGCTCGTGGTTCCCGACGTCCCCCCGCAGGACGAGGGTTTTGCCGTCCAGCCGGTGCTCCAGGCGCCGCAGGACGTCGCCGGTCGACTCTTCGCCCTCGCGGCGGACGTACTCGAGCGCGATCCCCCACCGGATCCCCTTTCCGAACCGGCGCTGCAGCTCCTCTCCCCGGGGGCCGGTCACGACGAGCGCCGACCGGATCCCGGCGGAGACGAGCGCCAGGAGCATCCGCTCGAAGACGGGAACGGCCTGGACCGGGAGGAGGGCGGGGATCGTGCGGGAGCCGAGCGGGCCGAACGCGGAGCCGTCGCGGTCGGCGAGGAGAACGGTTGTCATTGACGGCGGATTATGAGGGAGGCGGCAACGTGCCGCGGGAGACGAAGACCCTGAAGCCGAGTTTCCTCCCCGCGCGCGCCTCGACCTGAGGGGAGACCTCGTCGGTGGCCGACTCCAGCCAGTCGCGGACCCGGCGCGGCGGTGTCGCCAGACCGATGGGGCCCGCTCCCTGCGTGACCCAGAACACCGGCGAATCCGCGGAGGCCTGGGCGGGGTCCTCGATACCCACCCACGTCCGGCCGCGGCGGAAGAGGTGAAAGGCGAGGGCGTCCGGGTCCGGGGCGACGAACGACAGGTCCCCGGGCCTCCGGCGCGCGACGAGCGGAGCGATCTGGTCCGCCGTCTCTCGGATCCCGATTCGGTGGGTGAGGAGGTCGCGGCGGATGAAGCCGGCCGATTCCACCCCGGCCGCCACCAGGAGGACGGAGAGGACGGCCAGGGCGAGCCTTCCCGAGAGGAGGGAGCCGGACCGGCGGGAAAGCAGGAAGACCGCGCCCGCCGCCGTGGCGGCGATGGACGCCAGGACCGCTCCCGACGAGAGCGGCGCCTGCCGGCCGCCGAAGAGAGGGTCGTTCGGGAAGGCCATCAGGTAGGCCGCCGCGACGAGGACGAGGAGACCGGAGGAGAGGGCCGCGACGATCTCGGCTCGACGCTGCCCCGGCGACTCCGAGGGAGAGAGGAGGGCGGCGCTCCCGAACCCGACGAAGGCGGCCATCGCCGGCATGACGAGGGTCGACGAGAGCTGGAGCGTTCCGGAGACCGCCACGGCGACGAGGAGCTCGACGCCGTAGACCACCCAGAGGATCGTGTGGGAGAGGCGGCGCTCGCCGGTGGTCGCCCCGGACGCCGACTCCTCCTCCCCGATCTGGCGGGAGAGATACGCGATCCCCACGCCGGCGAGCGGGAGGAACAGGAAGAGCGTTCCCACGAGCGTCCGGAGGTCCGCGCCGAACGCCGTCGGCTCGAGCGCCCCCCGCGTCCAGTCCCCCGCCGCACCGAAGGCGCTCCGGAACTGGAACGAGAAGGCGGCCGGACGGAGCGCGGCGATCAGGAGAAGGTGGGAGCCGCCCACCGCCAGGAAGGTCCCGGCGAGGAGGGCGGCTGTCAGGCGGGAGCGGCCGAGGGAGAGGACCCGCCGGCGGGCGAGCAGCGCGAGCACGAGAGGCGCGAGGAAGAGGCCGACGGCATGCCCTTTCGAGAGGAAGCCCAGCCCGAAGAACGCTCCGGCGAGCGCCCCTTCCCACGGAGAGTCCTCCTCGAAGGCGCGGAGCCCGAAGATGATCCCTCCCAGGCCCAGGGCCACGAGGGCCGGCTCGGCGGACGCGGCCCGCGAGGAGGAGACGAGCGGCGGGAAGAGGGCCGCGAAGGCGCCGGCCAGGTGCCCCGCGGGCTGCCCGTAGCTCCGCCGGACGATTCGCTCGAGGACGAAGGCCCCCACGAGCCCGGCGAAGACCGAGGGGAGACGGATCGCCCACTCCTCCGCCCCGAAGACGCGGACGACGAGGCTCAGCAGAGCCGGGAAAAAGACCGGCGTCCCCGACGGCGGACCGAGCGGCGTCCGGGAGAGGCCGAGGAACTGCTCGAATCCTCCCTCGACGAGATTGCGCGCGCCCACGACCCACGGCCCCTCGTCGGGCCCGAAGAGGTCCGGCACGCCGAGCTGGACGAGGCGGAGCAGCGCTCCCGCGAGGAGCGCCGTCGCGAACAGCAGGCGACCCGAGGCGCCGGGTCCTTCCGGAAGCGCGCTCTGGCGGGATTCCACGGGCCGGGAGTATACGGACACCGGGCCTTTCGAGACGCGGTACTCTGTCCCGGATGGCCCACGCCGGCTCGCGATCGGGGAAAAGCACAGGGGCCGTGGACGAGCGTTCCCGGCTCTCCGTCACGTTGATCGCGAGGGACGAGGAGGACCGGCTGCCCGACGCTCTCGCGTCCGTCGCGTTCGCCGACGAGGTGGTCGTGGTCGTCGATCGGGCGTCGACCGACCGGACCGAGGAGATCGCGAGAAACTTCGGTGCCAGGGTCCTCGTCCGGACGTTCGAGGGGTTCGGCGACCAGAAGAACGCGGCCCAGGAGGCGGCCCGAGGTCCGTGGATCCTCTCGCTGGACGCCGACGAGATCGTCTCCCCGGGCCTGGCCCTCGAGATCCGCGCCCGCCTGCTCGAGCTCGCGAAGGAGGGGGGCGGCACCCCCGGGGTCGTCGCCTTCCGGATCCCGATCCTCCTGGAGTTTCTCGGCCGCCCTCTCCGGTTCGGCCGGGACACCATCGTGCGGCCGATCCGCCTCTATCACCGGGACCACGCCCGCTTCAGCCTGGACCCGATCCACGAGAAGGTCCTCGTCCGCGGCCGGCTCGACGCCTTCGACGAGTCGATCCTCCACCACTCCTACCGCGACCTGACGCACTACCTCGAGAAGCTGGACCTCTACACGACGCTCGCCGCGGAATCGAAGCGGAGCGCCGGACGCTCCGGGCCGCGCTTCCTCCCTCTCCGGGTGGCCTGGGAGTTCTTCGACCGCGCCTTCCTGCGGCTCGCCATCCTCGACGGGGCGCCCGGCCTGACCTTCGCGGTCCTCTCGGCCACGAACACGCTGCTGAAGTACCTGAAGCTGGCCGAGCTGTCCGAGGGAGCCGGAGCGGGACGCCGGTCCTCACGATGATCGAGGCGGTCGGCGCCGCCGCGAGCCTCTCCGCCCTGGCGTTCTCGCTACGATTTCACTGGTGGCGCCCCGCGAGACGGGGCGTCCCGATCCTCATGTACCACCAGGTCGGTCCCCACCGGACCGGCTCGGCGCTCAACAAGTGGCGCGTTCCCGGACACGCGTTTCGCCGCCAGGTCGAGTGGCTCGCGCGAAAGGGCTACCGGGGCATCTCTCTCCGGGGCCTCCTCGAGGGGGAGCGTCCGGGGCCGGAGAAGCCGGTCGTGATCACCTTCGACGACGGGTTCGACGGGGTCCGGACGGTGGGCCTTCCGATCCTCCGCGAGCACGGCTTCCTCGCGACGGTCTTCGTCGTCGCCGGGCGGCTGGGCGGCATCGACGACTGGAACGACGAGCGTCCCGGGGAGAGGCTGGTGGACGCCGACGGGATCCGCGAGCTCGCCGCCGGGGGGCTCGAGATCGGGTCGCACGGGATGAACCACCGGAACCTGATCGGGCTCGACGAGGAATCGCTCGCCCTGGAGACCGCGGGAAGCCGGCGGGTCCTGGAGGAAGTCGCGGGCGCGCCGGTTCGGTCCTTCTGCTATCCATTCGGCGGGTTCGACGACCGAGCAGCGGAGGCCGTGCGCGGAGCCGGCTACCGGGCGGCGACCGTGATCCGGAGCGGACTCGGCGACCCCGCCGGGGATCTCTACCGCTTACGGCGCATCCCCGTCCGCGGGACCGATCCCTTTCTCGACTTCGCCCTCGCTCTGACCCGTGGCCGGTCGAAGTTCTAGCCCGGGGTCTCCGGCCCGCCGCCCACCGCGTCCGCGAGCCGCCGGAGGATCTCCTCCTCGTCGAACGGCTTCGTCAGGTAGGCGTCCGCTCCCGCCGCCAGGCCTTCGCGCTCGTCCTTCTTCTGGCCCCGGGCTGTCAACAGGATGACGTGAGTCGAGCGGAGGGACGGATCGCCCTTCACCTCCCGGCACACCTGCAAGCCGTCCTTGCGGGGCATCTCGATGTCCAGGAGGACCGCCGCGGGCCTCCGGCTCCGGATCAACGAGAGCGCCTCCTCGCCGTTGGCCGCGAGGAGGACCGTGTACCCCTCCGACTCGAGGATGTACGCGGCCGTCTCCCGGATCGACGGCTCGTCGTCGGCGATCAGGACCGTCGGCGGAAGCGGCATGGCCTAATCGCCTCCCTGACGGTGGAGGACGAGGAAGGTGACGTCGTCGTTCGTCCGGCGTTGACCCAGGTGGCCCGCCAGCGCGGCGCGGAGCCCGACCGAGGTCTCCTCCGCGGTCTCCCGGCGCGGCCGGGAGGCGAGCCACCCCATCAGCCGCTCCTCGCCGAACGGCCCGGCCGGCCCTTCCGCCTCGGTCACGCCGTCGGTGAAGAGGAGAAGCCGGTCGCCCGGCTCGAGGGTCACGTGGTCCTCCCGGTAGACCTCCTCCTCGATGATCCCCGCCGGCGCCCCGCCCAGGCCGAACGCGGTGACGGTCCCGCCCCGGCCCTGCACGAGGGCCGGGGGGTGCCCGAGGGAGCAGAGGCTCGCCCTTCCGTCGCCGTCCACCTGGATCAGCGCGGCGGTCAGGTAGAGGCCGGAATCGCCCGCGTCGGCGACCATCAGGTCGTTCAGGGACCGGGCCGCTTCCGCCGGAGAGAGGTCCATCGAGACCAGGACCCGGAGTGCGGCGTTCATCGAGGCCATCAGCAGAGCGGCCGAGATGCCGTGCCCGGACACGTCGCAGACCGCTGCCCAGAGGCCCCGCCCGCCCCGTTCGGCGACCTGGAAAAAGTCGCCACCGACCCACGCCGCCGGCTCGCACATGCCGAAGACCTCGAAGCCGGGGATGCGGAACGGGCCGCGGGGAAGGAGAGCCCGCTGGATCGTCGCCGCGATCTCCAGCTCTCGCTTCACCGCCTCGGACCGGCGGGCCTCCTCCAGGAGCCGGACGTTGTCGAAGGCGATCCCGGCCTGCGCGGCGATGGCCACGATGAGCTTCTCGTCCTTGGCCCGGAACGGCCTTCCCCCGTGGCGGTCGGTCACGTTGATGACGCCGATGGGGATTCCGTTCGACAGGATCGGGACCGAGAGGAACGAGCTCGCCCTGGCGTCCCGGTGGAGGAGCCCGGCGAGGTCTTCCCCTTCCTCGATCGTGGCGGTGTCCTCGACCAGGATCGCCTCGCCCGTCCGGTACACCCGGTCGGCGATCCCTCTCTGCGGAACGACGGTGCCGATGTGGAAGGACGGGCCGGGCCCGATTGCCGCCGTCACGACCAGCCGCCCGTCTTCACGTGAGAGGAGGATCGAGGCGCGCGAGACCCCGAAGAGCCGGGCGATCCTCCCCAGGAGCTTCCGCGCGGTCTCCTCCCGCGTCGCCTGGACCGTCATCGAGGTCGCCACTCCCGTCAGGAAGTTCAGCTCCTTCCACAGCCGCGCGGTCTGAGCGGCGAGGTCCCGCCGGGCCAGCCGGTGCTGGGAGAGGAGCGAGAGGAGCTCGGCCGCCTCGTGGACGCGGGCCTGCTCCTGCCCGCAGGCCGCGCCGCGCAGGGCCACCCGGGCGATCTCCTCGCCGTTCGCGATCACCGGCTCGCCGTCGCCGCCCGGCGGCGAGGCCTCGAGCGGGAGGTTCGTGAGCAGCCGGAGCGAGGCGAGCCATCCCGCGAGGTCGTCGGCCGTGATGTTCGCCGCGACGTCCGGCATCACGCCCCCGGAGGCGCTTCGGCTTCCGGGAGGGCGACCGTGAACTGGCTCCCCTTCCCCAGCGCCGACCGGAGGAGGATCCGACCGCCCAGCCGCTCGACGATCTCGCGGCAGATCGAGAGGCCCAGGCCCGTTCCCTGCGGCTTCCCGTTCTGGGTGTCGGTGACCTGGCGGAACCGCTCGAAGACCAGCTTCTGGTTCTCCGGGGCGATCCCGATCCCGTTGTCCTCGACGGCGATCAGGTAGGCCCCGCGGCCGGACGCCGAGGCGACCGCCCAGCGGGCCGCCTCCTCCGGGGAAACCCGGGCGGACGCGATCCGGATCGTCCCCCCGCTCGACGTGAACTTCACCGCGTTGGAGGCGAGGTTCACCAGGACCTGCGTGAGGCGGTCCCGGTCGCCCCGGACGTACCCGAGCCCGGGCTCGGCCGGGCGGACCTGGACCTGGAGGGAGATGCTCTTCTCCTGCGTGACCGGACCGAACATCTCGGCCGCCTCGAGGACGACCTCCTCCGCCCAGAAGGTCTGGTCCCTCCAGCCGCCCTGCCCCTCCTCGAGGCGGGTCAGGTCCAGAACGCCGTCCAGGAGCCGCGTCATCCGGTTGGTCTGCTCGACGATGATCGGCGCGAACTTGGCCACCGTCTCCGGGCGCTCCGTCCCGTATCGGACCAGGATCTTCGCGGCCGACGAGATGGCCGTCAGGGGGGTCCGCAGCTCGTGCGACACAGAGGCGAGAAACTCCGTCTTGAGGCGCTCCGCTTCCGTCGCCCCCGCCCGCGCGCGCTCGAGCTCGTCGTAGGTCCGTTTCACCGCCAGGAGGGCGCGGACCCTGAACTGCAGCTCGAGCGAGTCGACCGGCTTGGAGATGAAGTCGTCGGCGCCGGCGTCGAGCGCTTTCTTCTTCGAGTCGGCGTCGGTGAGGGCCGTCACGACCACGATCGGGATCAGGCGGGTGGCGGGGTCGGCCTTGAGTCGCCTGGTCGCCTCGATTCCGTCGATCCCCGGCATCATCACGTCCATCAGGATGAGGTCCGGCGCCTCCGCGCGGGCCCTCGCGATGGCGGTCTCTCCGTCGGCGGCCGAGAGGGGAACGTACCCGAGTACCTTCACCATCTTGGAGAGAACCAAGACGTTCGCCGAGACGTCGTCGACGACGAGGATGCGCGCGGCGTGCATCGACTCCGGGTCGGCTGCTTGGGGTTTCACTCCAGGCTCTTCACGTCGGGCGGGACATTGACGGCCCCTGAGGGGAGAATACTCCCGATGGCGGCGACGAGGCAGGTCTCGCGGCAGGGCCGGGCGCGCCCTCCGGAAATCCGGACGGGCGAGACCGTCCTCCGGGCGACGATCGAGTACGAGGGGACCAGATTCCGGGGATGGCAGGCGCAGATCAACGCACGGACGATCGGGGGGGCGTTGAACGAGGCCGTCCGCGAGCGGCTGGGGAACGAGGTGAAGGTCAACGGCGCCGGCAGGACCGACGCGGGGGTGCATGCCTTCGGGCAGGTGGCTTCTCTCCACCTCCCGCCTGGAGTCGCGCCGGGCCCGCCAGAGCGCCTCCGCCGCGACCTGAACGACCTTCTCCCCCCGGACATCAACATCCTCTCGATGAGGGAGGCGCGTCCCGGCTTCCACGCCCGGCACGACGCCCGGCTCCGGACGTACCGCTACCGGTTCTCGCGCCGCCGGACGGCGTTCGGGAAACCCTTCGTCTTCTGGATCAAGGACGCCCTGGCGGCCGACAAGATGGCGGAGGCCGTCGCGGCCCTCTCGGGAAGGCTCGACTTCCATTCGTTCTGCGAGAACCCGGAGGGTCACGAGTCGACGCTCGTCGACGTGGCGTTCGCCGAGGTCCTGGTCCCGCCCGATGCCCCGGACCTCGTTCTCTTCCGCATCGGCGCTTCCCATTTCCTCTGGAAGATGGTCCGGCGCCTCGCGGGGACGCTGGCGGAGATCGGCACGGGCCGCCTCCCACCCGGCGAGATGTCCCGGCTCCTCGCGGAGCGGTCGTCCCGGACCGCTCCCTGGACCGCGCCGCCGTCAGGGCTGTTCCTCGAGTCGGTCGTCTATCCCGGCGAGGCTCCGCCGGCCGCTATCCCCGCCCTCCGGCCCGCGTTCTGAGCCCCGGGGGCCCGTCCGGTTTGACCGGCCCGGGCGCCCGTGTTTTCATGCCGCGGTGAACCGGTCGACCCGCCGCTCCTCGTCTCCCCTCTTCGCCGCCCTCCTCGCCCTCGCGTCCGCCCGCGCCGCCGCCGCCGTGGCGGCCGCGCCGCCCCCCGCGGCGGCGGCCTCCTCGCCCCGCCTGGCCGTCCCCTTTCTGGAGGGCCGCCCCTTCGCAGAGGTCGTGAAGCGCGCCCGGGCCGAGAAGAAGCCGATCATGGTCGACCTCTACGCCACCTGGTGCGGTCCGTGCAAGATGCTCGACCGCGCGACCTTCGCCAACGAGGAGTTCGGGGCGTGGGCGAAGCTGACGCTGGTGTCGGCCAAGGTCGACGCGGAGAAGGGGGAGGGGCGCCGTCTCGCGCGCCGTTACGCGGTCCACTCCTTCCCGACCGTCCTCTTCCTCGACTCTTCGGGCGACGAGCTCGACCGGCTGACGGGAGCGTACGAGGCCGGTTCGTTCCGGACCAGCGCGGAGGCGATCCTGGGCCGGAAGAGCCAGCTGCAGCTCGCGATCGATCGCCTCGGCAAGGAATGGAGCCTGGAGGCCGCGCTCGGCGTCGCGTCCGTGCTCGCCCAACGCAACGACCTTGCCCGCCTCCGCCCCCTCGTGCTTCGCCTGGTCCGCGAGGACCTCGACCTCGAGCATTCCGAGACTCTCGAGGCGCTCGGTGTCCTCGCCGCTCTAGAGGACTATGACGGTCACCTCTCCGTGGAGACCGCCGACATGGTCTCGTCGTTCCTCCCGCGACTCGGGAGCGAACCTCGCCGCGCCATGATGGCGGGGTACCTGGCCCGCGACCTCGCCCGCGCCGGAGACCCGGCGCGGACTCGTGCGCTCGTGGAGGTGACCCTTCGCGCGGTCGGAGAGGGGAGCGTGTTCGGTCCCGACCTCGTCGCCGCCCTCGGGCAGGCGCAGAGGAAGGCCGGGCAGTTCAACGAGGCGGCGGCCTCGTTCGCGAAGGCCTTGAAGCTCGGGGAAGCCGCACAGAAACCCCCGGCGTGGGCGGCCGAGCAGAAGATCGAGCTGGCCGCGGCGCTGGCGGGAGCCGCCAAGGGCGCGGAGGCGGAAGCGACGCTCCGGGACGCCCTGCCGGCCGCCGGGAACGACGCCGCGCTGCTGGCCGCAGGCGCGCGGGTCTGGCTGGCGCTGAAGAAGCCGGACGAAGCCACCGCCCTCTCCCGACGCGCGGTCGCCCTCTCGCAGGGAGAGGACGCCCGGGCTCAGGCAGCTCTCGGCGCGTCGCTGCTGGCGAGCGGGGACCGCAAGGGCGCCGCGGCAGCCTACGGGCGCGCCCTCGAATTCTCGCCGGACGACGGGGAGATCCGCCGCGAGATGGCCGGGCTGAAGAAGAAGGGCTAGAGAACCTGGGCCTCGGTCCCTTCGGGAGCCGGCGGACCGGCCGCACGCGGGCGCCGCGCCGCGAGGAAGAAGATTCCGCCCGCCGAGAGGATCCGCACCGCGAGCGCGAGCGACGAGTAGCCGTGCAACCGGCCCCAGGCCTTCCGGAGGGGGTCGCTCTTGTCGACGAGGTCGATGGCCACCGGCATCCGGTCCCGCAAGGCGACCATCTCCGGCGTGATCACCAGGAGGGAGGCGAAGGCTCCCGCGAGCGCCACGACCAGGAGACGGACGATCAGTCCCGCCGGGACGGGGGGATCGTCCCCGGTGTTCCTCGCGACGACGACGAGGACGAGGAGAAGGGCGACCATCCCGAACGACCCGACGTCGAGGGCGTCCAGGAGCGCGCGGTTCACGAGGCCGCCCACGTGACGGCTCCCCGCCGTGTCGAGGACGATCCGCGCGCCCGCGGCCGCGAAGAAGAAGAGGGCCCCGCACCAGAGCGCGGAGAAGAAGAGGAGCAGCGTCCGGGAAAGGTGGGCCCGGCCCGTCACCGCTCCTCCCGGACCCACTCCGGCTCGACGTGCGACGGGATCGCCCCGGCCGCGTGGGCGCGATCGAGGAAGAGCCGCACGGCCTTCCGTCCCTTCTCCCCGTACGAGCGAGTCCAGTCGTTCACATACATCCCGACGAACCGGTCCGTCCGCTCCTTCGTCAGGCCGCGGGAGAACCTCATCGCGTCCAGCAGCGCGGCCTCGCGGTTGGCCAGCGCGTACTCGATGGACGCGCCCAGGGCCCGCGAGATCTTCGCGATCGTCGCTTCGCCGAGGTCCTTCCGGACCGCGTTTCCCCCGAGCGGAAGGGGGAGCCCCGTCTCCTCCTTCCAGAGGACGCCGAGATCCGCCAGGAGACGGAAGCCGTCGTCCTTCCAGGTGAGCTGCCCCTCGTGGATCAGGACTCCCGCGTCCACCTCGCCGGCCAGCACCGCGTCCCCGATCCGGTCGAAGGGGACGACTACCGGCTCGGTGCCGGGCGCGTAGAGGCGCGTCGCGAGAGCCGCCGACGTCAACGTCCCGGGGATCGCCACCTTTCGCCCCCGGAGATCCGCGAGCGACGCCGGCGCGCCAGGACCGGTCCGGCAGACCACGCAGGGGCCGTAGCCGTCCCCGAACGACGCCCCGTGAGGCAGCAGGACGTAGCGGTCGGCGAGGTAGGCGTACGCGTGGATGGAGACCGCGGTGATCGCCAGCTCGCCGTTCAGCGCGCGGCGATTCAGCGTTTCGATGTCCGCGAGCTCGTGCCGGTACTTCAGTCCCTCCGTGTCCACGGCGTTCTGTCGAAGCCCGTAGAACATGAAGGCGTCATCGGAGTCGGGCGAATGCGCGAGGACGATCTCGTTCGCGAAGTCGTCGGGGGAGACCGGTCGGTTCGTCGTGCTCATCGCGTCTTCCTTCTCTCGCGTGCCGCTGCCGTCGCGATTCGGTTTGTCGTCGTCGGCGATCCTAGCGCGTGTCCTCGTCGCTCCGGCCGATCTCCTCCGTCCGTTTTTTCGGAAGATGAAAGAAAAGCGACGCGTCAAGAAAAAAATTCTTGATTCGCGGTGGGAAATTCTTACAATCAAGTCGGAACAAAAAAAACGGCGACGTGATCACTAGTCACTTCGCCGTTTCACGGAAACCCCGAATCTTTGAAACCGATCTAATGACGGCAGCCGACAGATCGGAAGACGCGTGGCCCCCGTCCTGCGAGGGACAGCCAAATTAGCACGCGGCTTTCGGGCCTGTCAATCAACTCTGCCAAGAGGAGGTGACATAAACCATGGCAACGAAGAAGGCCCCCAAGAAGGCAGCCAAGAAGGCCGCGAAGAAGCCCGTCAAGAAGGCCAAGAAGTAGTTCTAACCCTTTAGTATTTAAGGTTTTCCGGGATACGGGGGCTCTTTTTGGGCCCCTTATTTTTTTGCCTGGCCCCCGTCCCCGAGGCCCTGGGGACGGCCCGGATCCCCCGCCCGATTTCCACAGGCACCCGGGGCTCTTTTCCACGGCAGTATATGGAGAGTTATATACTTTCCGGGTGTCCCTTCCCCACGTCCTCCTCGGGCTCCTTTCCCGCGGTCCGGCGAGCGGATGGGACCTCCACGCCCGCATGTCGAGGGATCCTTCGCTCGGCTGGGACGCGGACCTCGCCCAGATTTACCCGGCGCTCCGCCTCCTCTTGCGCGGCGGCTTCATCGCGATGAAGCGTCGCCGGTCGGTGAAGGGGCCGGCGCGTCGCGAGTACCGTGTGACCTCGGCGGGCCTGCGGGAGTTCCGGGAGTGGCTCGCCGAACCTCCCGGGCTCCCGCGCACGAAGGACACCGCGCTCGCGCGCCTCGCCTTCCTCGAGAAGCTCCGCCCGGTCGACCGGCGGGCCCGCCTCGTCGCATACCGCGGCCTGGTCGCCGAGGCGCTCCGGGCCGCGGCCCCGGTTTCGACGGCCGCGAAACGCCGCCGTCGCGCGCTGCTCGAGACCGAGCTGGCCTGGGTCGACGCCGAGGCGATGCTCCTCGCCGTGCAGGCCGGCGACGGTTGATCAGCCCGGGGAAAGGTTCGCGAACCGGGCCACGAATTTCTTCTTCCCCGCCCGGTCGAAGTAGACGGTGAGCTTCTCCGCGTCGCCCGACCCCTCGATCGTGAGGACCACGCCCGGCCCGTACTCCGGGTGGACCACCCGTCCGCCCCTGCGGAACCCGGACGCCGTCGGAGGCGGCGGGGTCCGCCTCATCGTGCGGTGCGGAGGGGGCGGTGGAGAGGAACGCCGGAACGGGGCCCTCGTGGGCTCCTGCGACTCGCCTTCGTAGTCCGGGAAGAGGCCGCCCTCCCGCGCCGAGCCGTTCCACCCCGACCCGCCTCCCCCGCCGCGCGAGGAGAGGTCCTCGCGGCGAAGGAGCTCCGACGGGATCGCGTCCAGGAACGGCGAGGGCTCGCGGGAGACCCACTCCCCCCGCACCATTCGCCGCCGCGCGACCGACAGGGTGAGCCGGTCCCGCGCGCGCGTCATCCCCACGTACGCCAGGCGCCGCTCCTCCTCGAGCTGGTCCTCGTCCTCCCTGGACGAGGCGTGCGGGAGCGAGCCGTCCTCCACTCCGGTCAGGAAGACCTCGTCGAACTCGAGCCCCTTGGCCGAGTGAAGGGTCATGAGGAGGACTCCCTTCTTCTCGTCCGCGTCGTCGCTGTCCGAACGGAGAGTGACCGCGTCCAGGAAACCCGCGACCCCCGGGTCGTCCGCGTCGCCGGCGGCTGCGAGCCGCTCGTGCTCCCGCGCGGCCGACACCAGCTGGTCGAGGTTCTCCCGGCGCGCTTCGTCCTGGGGGTCCGTGCTCTCCGAGTAGAGCGCGAGGAGCCCGGTCTCCCGGAGGACGGCGTCCACCGCTTCTCCGGCTCCCCGGTCGCCCGACGTCTCCGACGAGAGCCGCGAGACGAGGCCGCGGAACTCGCCGAGGGCTTTTCGCGCGCGCTCCGTCAACCCGACGACCGGGCCGTCGAGCGTCCGCAGGAGCGACGTCCCCCCCGCCTCCGCGGCGGCCGCCACCGCGTCCAGCGTCGCGGCCCCGACGCCGCGGGCCGGGACGTTCACCACCCGGCGGAACGAGACGTCGTCGTCTCCGTTCTGGCAGAGCCGGAGGTACGCGAGGGCGTCCTTGACCTCGGCCCGTTCGTAGAAGCGGGTGCCGCCGACGAGGAGGTACTTGATGTTCGAGCGGAGGAGCTCGTCCTCGAACGGCCGGGACTGGGCGTTCGTCCGGAACAGGACCGCGATCTCCGTCCCGGCCGCCGTCCGGCGGGCCGCCGCGATCCGGGAGACGACCTCCCTCGCCTCGTCGCGCTCCTCGTCGACGACGAGGAGGCGGACCTTCTCCCCTCCGGTCTTCTCCGCCCGCAGGGTCTTTCCGAGCCGGCGCCGGTTCTCGGCGACGACCGCCCCGGCGGCGGCCAGGATCGGCGCCGTCGACCGGTAGTTCCTTTCCAGGCGGACCGTGCGCGCCCCGGGGAAGACCTTCGAGAACTCCAGGATGTTCCCGACGTCCGCCCCCCGCCAGCGGTAGATCGACTGGTCCTCGTCGCCGACCGCGAAGATGTTCTCCCGCTCCCCCGCGAGCCTCCGGACCAGGTCCGCCTGGATGCCGTTGGTGTCCTGGTACTCGTCGACGAGGAGGTGGACGATGCTCCTCCGGAGGAGCTCGAGAACGTCGGGCCGCTCTCGGAGGAGGCGGACGCTCCGCAGGAGGAGGTCGTCGAAGTCCAGGGCGGAAGAGGAAGCGAGCCCCTTCTCGTAGGCGACGTGCACGGCCCGGAGCTGCTCGCCGGCCAGCTCGCCGAACCGGACGGCGTAGGTCGAGGGATCGAGGCCGGCGTTCTTCGCGTGCGAGATGCGGGACTGGAACGACCGGGGAGTGAAGGCCCGGTCCGTCACGTTCGCGGCCTTCATCGCCTGCTTGACGAGCGCGAGCTGGTCGTCGGCGTCGAAGACGACGAACGACCGCGACAGCCCGGCCTCGGCGGGGAAGCGCCGCAGGAGGCGGACGCCGAACGCGTGGAACGTCCCGACGAACGAGCGGGGGCGCGCGGTCCCGAGAAGGTCCGCCACCCGCTCCTTCATCTCGCCCGCCGCCTTGTTCGTGAACGTGAGGGCCACGATCCCTTCCTGGGGAACGCCGTGGGCGACGAGCCAGGCGAGCCGGCGGGTCAGGACGCGGGTCTTCCCCGATCCGGCGCCGGCGAGGACGAGCAGCGGCCCACCCGGGTGGGAGACGGCGGCCGCCTGTTCCGGGTTGAGGCCACGAAGGAGCTCTGCGGTCGCGTCGTTTCCGTTCAGCAAGGGGCGGTATGGTACCCCGTCGCCCGGCTCATTCGACGGTGACCGATTTCGCGAGGTTCCTCGGCTGGTCCACGTCGCAGCCGCGGCGCCGCGCGACGTGGTAGGCGAGCAGCTGGAGGGGCAGCACCGACACGATCGGCTGGAGGTGCGTGATCACCGTGGGCATCTCGAGGGTGTGGTCCGCGAACGACTTCACCTCGGTGTCCCCCTCCGACACGAGAGCGACCAGGATCCCGTCGCGAGCCTTGACCTCCCGGAGGTTGGAAGCGACCTTCTCGTAGAGGGCGTCGCGCGGCACGATCCCGACGATGGGCATGGCCGGGTCGATCAGGGCGATCGGCCCGTGCTTCATCTCGCCCGCGGGGTATCCCTCCGCGTGGACGTAGGAGATCTCCTTTAGCTTCAGCGCCCCCTCCAGGGCGATCGGGTAGTGGATTCCCCGGCCCAGGAAGAGCGCGTCCCTCATCGACTGGAGCCGGGTCGCCAGCTTCTCGATCTCGCCGTCGAGGGCGAGGGCCCGGGCCATCGCCGCGGGGAGGGCGGCGATTCCCTTCAGGAACGGGTCGTCCGGCGCGAGCGGGGCCCGCTGCCGGGTCGCCCGGACGTAATGCGCGAAGAGGGCCAGGACGACGAGCTGCGTCGAGAACGCCTTCGTCGAGGCGACACCCACCTCGGGGCCGGCGTGCGTCGCCAGGACGCCGTCCACCAGCCGGCTGATCGTCGACCCGGGTACGTTCACGACCCCCACCGTCCGCGCCCCGAGCCGTTTCGCCTCCTGGAGCGCGGCGACCGTGTCCGCGGTCTCGCCGGACTGCGAGATGCCGATGACGAGGCAGTCGGGCCCCACGATCGGCGAGCGGTACCGGAACTCCGAGGCGTAGTCGACCTCGGTGGGGATCCGGGCGATCTCCTCGAGCAGGAACTTCCCGACGAGCCCGGCGTGCCAGCTGGTTCCGCAGGCCACGATGTGGATCCGGTCGATCCCCGCGAGGAGGGACGCGGGGACGCCCATCTCCTCCTCGTCGAAGACGCCGGTCTCCAGGGAAAGCTTGTTCCCGATCGTCTCGACGACGACCGTCGGCTGCTCGGCGATCTCCTTCGCCATGAAGTGGGGGTAGCCCCCCTTCTCGGCCGATACCGGGTCCCAGGTCGCCCGCCGGACCTTCCGGGTGCACGGCTCCCCCCGGAGGTCGGTGACCTCGACCGAATCCGCGGTGAGACGTACGAAGTCGCCGTCCTCGAGGAAGACGAGGTCGCGCGTGTAGGAGATCAGCGCCGCCGGGTCGGAGGCGACCAGGTTCTCGCCCTCCCCCTTCCCGAGGACGATCGGGGGACCCGACTTCGCCACGTAGAGGACGCCCGGCTCGTCGGCCGACATCACGACGAGGGCGTACATGCCGCGAAGGCGGCCCAGGACCGACCGGACCACCTCGGCGAAGGGACGGCTCGGCGCCGCCCGCCGCGCGGCGCCGAGCGCCTGGGCGACCACCTCGGTGTCGGTCTCGGAGACGAACCGGACGCCGCCCGCGACCAGCTCGTTCTTGATCTCGATGAAGTTCTCGATGATCCCGTTGTGGATGACGACGATGCGTCCGCTGGCGTCGCGGTGAGGGTGGGCGTTCTCCTCCGAGGGGCGCCCGTGGGTGGCCCAGCGGGTGTGTCCCACGCCGCAGTTTCCCTTCAGCGGCTCGCCGGCGAGCTTGTCCGTGAGGTTCCGGAGCTTCCCCTCGCTCCTCACGACGTGGAGGGCGCCGTCCGGACCGAGGACCGCCACGCCGGCCGAGTCGTAGCCCCGGTACTCGAGGCGGCGCAGACCATCGATGAGGACCGGAGTCGCTTCCTGGGGCCCGACGTAGCCGACGATTCCGCACATACCGTTCAGGCCTCCTTCGTCTTCGCGTCCCTGGCGGCCTGCCGGCGCTTCCGATAGGCCGCTCCACCTCCCGGGATGGTCGTCTGGGGCACACGGGAGGTGGCGAGAGCGTCCGCCGGGACGTCCTTCGTCACGGTCGCCCCCGCGCCGATCACCGCCCCGTCGCCGACCGAGACCGGCGCGACGAGCTGGACGTCCGACCCGACGAACACCCCCGCCCCGATCCGGGTCAGATGCTTGTCGAAGCCGTCATAGTTGCAGGTGATCGTGCCGGCGCCGACGTTGGTGCGCTCCCCGATCACGACGTCCCCGAGGTACGTGAGGTGGTTCGCCTTCGCGCCTCGCTCCAGCCGGGCTTTCTTCGTCTCGACGAAGTTCCCGACGTGGACGTCCGGCCCGAGCTCCGTCCCTTCCCGCAGCCGGGCGAACGGCCCGACGACCGCCCCCTCTCCGACGACGGACCGGTCGATCACGCAGTACGGCCGGACCTGGGCCCGCGCGCCGATCACCGAATCGCTGATCACCGACCCCTGGCCGATCCGGGCCCCGGCCCCGACGCGCGTGGCTCCCGTCAGCGTCGAGAACGGCTCGAGCACCGCGTCCGGCTCGATGACGACGGTCTCGTCGAGGGTGATCGTCTCCGGCCGGAGCAGCGTGGCGCCCCCGTCGAGGGCGGCGTCCGCGGCCCGCCGGCGGAGGATGGCGTCGACCTCGGCCAGGTCGCGGCGCGAATTGACGCCGAGGATCTCTCGCGCGTCGGACACCGGGACGCCGACGACCCTCCGGCGCTCGGTCACCGCGATCCCGACCAGGTCCGTCAGGTAGTACTCGCCCTGAGCGTTCTCCGTCGTCAGGAGGGGGAGCGCGTGGCGGAGGAAGTCCCTCTCGAACAGGTAGACGCCCGCGTTGATCTCGTCGACGCGGCGCTCGCCCTCGGTCGCGTCCTTCGCCTCGACGATCCGGAGGACCGACCCCGACTCGTCCCGCACTACCCGGCCGTACGAGCCGGGATCGGGCAGCCTGGCGGTCAGAAAGGCGACGGCGGCCGGGGCGGTCCCGTCCATCGCGGCGGCGAGGAGTGACAGGGTCCCGGCCTTCAGGAGCGGGACGTCGCCCGAGAGGACGAGGACCCGGGAGGCGGTTCCGAAGGCCACCGCGGCGACCCGGAGCGCATCTCCCGTCCCCCGGGGCGGGTCCTGCACGACCTGGACCGCGGCCGGCGCGGCCGCCGCCAGCCAGGGGCCGACCGTCTCGCGGCCGGCGCCGACGACCACGATCCGGGGGCCGGCGCTGCCGAGCCGCTCCGCCGTCGCGAGGACGTGCCCGAGGAGCGGCTTCCCGGCCGCCGCGTGGAGCACCTTCGGCAGGGCGGTCTTCATCCGGACCCCCTTGCCGGCCGCGAGAATGACGACCGCGAGCTCGGGAGAGGTCATCCTGCCAGCAGCTCGGAGAAGCCCGGAGCCCCCCGGAGCGGCGCGAGGTCGGCCTCCATCCGCGCCTGGATCCGATTCTGCTGGTCGGCGTGAATCGCCTTCTTCAGGTTCGCAAGGGCCTGCTCGCCGTCACCCGCGAGAGCGTGACAGCAGGCCGCGAGGTAGTGGATCCGGCCTTCCTCGTCGCGCCCGCCGGGCATCTTCTTCAGCAGCTCGAGGGCCTTCGGGAGGTTTCCCCGGTTCTTCTCGAACACGGCCGCGTTGAAGATCTCGTCCGGAGCGCCGCCTGCCGGAAGGCGGGCCTTCTTCCCGCCGCGGCAGGCGTTCACGTAGACCTTGGCCCGGTCGACCAGGTCCTTCTCGTCGGCATAGTCGGCGATCAGCTCCTCGAACCGGCGCGCCGCGCCGTCGAGGTCCCGTTTGTGAAAGAGGTCGATGGCCTTCTCGTAGACCTTTCGTGCGGCGGAGAGCTCCCGGACCTGGTCGCGGTAGGTTCCGGGGGACTTCTTCAGCGGCACCGCCGGCACGGCCTCGAGCCGGAGCTGTTGTAGCCGTTTTTCCACTTCTGCCAGGGGGAGCTTCAGCTCCTGCGACAGGGTCTGAAGATCCATCCGGCCATGGTTCGCTCGCAGCCAACGGGAATCTTCTTCGGTCCACTTCCTGTTCATCGAACATCCTCTCGGATCGCGATCCGGTCTCGTGGTCCAGTGGCCCGTGGGCCTGGCGAGCCGCGTATTTTCTTCTCCCCGCCAACAGCCGTCAAGGCGCCTGCCGGGCGCTCCTTCCCGGCCGGGCGCCGGACCGGGGCCCCGCGGATAGAATGTGTTCTCGTTCGGCGCCCTCCGACGCGCCGGATACGGAGGATTGAATGAACGTATCTAGGCGGAGGCATGCGGCCTGCGTCCTGCTCCTGGTTCTCCCCCTTCTGCTCACCGCTCTCGCCGCCATCGCCGGCTCGCAGGGCCGGGTCATCGGAAAGGTCACCGACGGGAAGGGGAACCCCGTCGAGGGCGTGAAGGTCACGATCACCACGTCGGCGCTCCCGAAGTTCAAGCTGGAGATGGTCACCGACAAGGACGGGAAGTGGCAGACGATCCTGAACGACGCCACGATTCTCTACACCTACCTGTTCGAGAAGTCGGGATACCTCCCGGTCAGGACCGACAAGAAGGTGCCGGTCGCGTCGACCGGCGAACCCCTCAACGTCGAGCTCCTGACCACCGATCAGGCGATCTCCAAGGGGGTGGTCAAGACGGTCGAGGACCCGTTCACGAAGGCGTTCAACGAGGCCGTCGACAAGCTCAAGGCCGAGGACTTCGACGGCGCCTGGGCGAGCTCGCAGGAGGCGCTGGCCCTCGGTCCCGACAAGCCGATGGTGTGGAAGCTCTCGGCGAGCATCGCCCAGAGGCGGAAGGACTGGGACAAGGTGATCGAGACGGCCGAGAAGGCTCTCGCCCTCGATCCCGAGAACACCGACCTCTACGGCGCGCTGATCGAGGCCTACAAGGCGAAGGGAAACAAGGCGAAGGTCGCCGAGTACGAGAAGAAGTTCGCGGCGGCCAACCCCGACAAGCCCGAGATCCTCTACAACCAGGCGGTCGAGCTCTACAACAAGGGGGACGCGAAGGCGGCCGAGCCGATCCTGAAGCAGATCCTCGTGGCGAACCCCGACTACGCCAACGCGCACTACCTCATCGGCATGTGCTACGTGAACCTCGGCAACGTGCCGGAGCTGAGGAAGCACTTCAAGGAGTACCTCCGCATCGAACCGAAGGGGAAGGAAGCGGGCACCGCCAAAGACATGCTGGACGCGTTCAAATGACGCCCTTCATCATCGGCGTCGCCGGGGGAACGGGCTCCGGCAAGACCACCGTCGTCAACGCGATCGCCCGGAAGGTGGGGGAGGAGCGGCTCGCCATCCTGCCCCACGACGCCTACTACCGCGACTACGTCGACCTCCCCAAGGACGTCCTGGACGGGAAGAACTTCGACCATCCCGATTCGCTCGAGACCGACCTCCTCATCCGGCACGTGAAGGCCCTGAAGGCCGGAGCGACGGTCGAAGCTCCGATATACGATTTCAAGGTCCACCGCCGCGCCCCCGAGACCCGGCGGATCGAGCCCAAGCGGGTGATCGTCGTGGACGGGATCCTGATCTTCGCCGAGCCGGCCCTCCGCCCCCTTTTCGACGTGAAGATCTTCGTGGACACCGACGCCGACGTCCGGCTGATCCGGCGGATCCGCCGGGACGTCGCCGAGCGGGGCCGGACCGTGGAGAGCGTGGTCCAGCAGTACGAGATGACCGTCAGGCCGATGCACCTCGAGTTCGTGGAGCCCTCGAAGCGCTGGGCCGACCTGATCATCCCCGAGGGCGGCGAGAACACCGTCGCCCTCGACTTCCTCTTCGCAAGGCTCGAGCAGCTCGTCCGCTGACCCCCGGGGGCCTGGGTCCCTCGTCTCTCCCTCCCGGGCGAGGAGAGGTAGCGCGTGAGCGCGCAGGGGAACCCGGGCCAGCGGTTCCCCTGATAAATGATGGCCGCCCTCGGCGAGGCGCGAAGCGTCCTCGGTAGCGCCGAAGGTGTCCATCGCCGACCGTCTACGAGCCCCGCCGGCATCCCATCTAGACCGGTCGCCTAGAATCGGCCACCATGAGCTTCGCCCCCGTTCCCGAGCAGATGGATCTCCTCCTGAAGGGGATCGACAAGTGCGTGCAGCCCGACGAGCTGGAGAAGAAGGTGGCCCGCGCCCTGAAGACGGGCAAGCCGCTCCGCGTGAAGGTCGGGTTCGACCCCTCCGCCCCGGACCTCCACCTCGGGCACACCGTCGTCCTGAGGAAGATGCGCCACTTCCAGGAGCTGGGGCACGAGGTGATCTTCTTGATCGGGGACTTCACCGGGATGATCGGCGACCCCACCGGGAAGAAGGCGACCCGCCCGCAGCTGACCCGGGAGGAGGTCCTGGCGAACGCGGAGACGTACAAGGCGCAGGTCTTCCGGATCCTCGACCCGGTGGCGACGAAGATCGACTTCAACTCGCGCTGGCTCTCGGCTCTCGGCGCCGACGGGCTGGTCCGCCTCTGCGGCAAGTACACGGTCGCCCGGCTCCTCGAGCGAGACGACTTCTCGACCCGCTTCAAGGCCGGGAAGCCGATCTCCGTCCACGAGCTCCTCTACCCGCTCTGCCAGGGGTACGACTCGGTCGCACTGGAAGCCGACGTGGAGCTGGGGGGCACCGACCAGCTGTTCAACCTCCTCGTGGGACGGGACCTGATGCGCGAGTGGGGGCAGGAAGCCCAGGTTGTCATGACCCTCCCCCTCCTCGTCGGCCTGGACGGCGTCGAGAAGATGTCCAAGTCCCTGGGCAACTACATCGGCGTCCACGAGAGCCCCGACGAGATCTTCGGCAAGGTGCTGTCGGTCTCCGACGACCTCATGTGGACCTACTACACGCTGCTGACCGACCGGAGGCCCCACGAGATCGACTCCCTGCGATCCGCCGTAGCTTCGGGCGCGCTCCATCCCAAGCGGGCCAAGATGGACCTGGCCCGGCAGATCGTCACCGATTTCCACGGGGTCGATTCCGCGGCTGCCGCGGAGGCGGAATTCGAGCGGCGGTTCGCGAAGGCCGACGGTCCGGTGCAGGTCGACGAGGTCGCTTCGCCGGTTCCCCTTCCCGAGGCCATGGCCACCCTGGTCGCCGCTCTCGGCCTCGCCCCGAGCAAGAACGTCGCCCGCCAGAAGGTGCGGGAAGGGGCCGTCTCGGTTTCCGACGACGGGCGCGACTGGAGGAAGGTGGAGAACCCCGCCGAGCCGTTCGACGTCTCGCCCGGCGGATTCCGGTTCGTGAAGGTCGGGAAGCGGTTCCTGAAGGTCCTCTCAGCCGGAAAGGACTGAGAGGGCCAGCGGTCCCCTCGGGATCCTCCGGGCGTCGAAGACAGAGCGAACGCCCGCTCGCCGCCCGATCAGCCGGCGTCGGGGCCGGTCTCGTCCTTCGCGAGCGCCGCGGGAACGACGGCGGCGCCGAGGAGGAGGACGCCCAGGGAAAGGGCGACCTTCGCCAGGGTCTCTTTCGATCTCGACTCGGCCGCGGCCTTGGTCGGAGATTCCTCCGCCGGGTGGCAGCACGACCCGAGCTCCTGTCGAGCGGCCTCGGACGCCGCAGCCCGAAGGGCCTGCTGATGGAAGAGGACCCCCAGGCCGAACGCCGCGGCCGAAAGGACGGCGAACGGCAGACCCCACGCCCTTCGAATCCGGCCCGTCATTTCTCGAGCTTACCCTCCAGAGCCCGGAGCCGCTCGGACGCTCGG
>CAIMWE010000237.1 GCA_903845115.1 uncultured Acidobacteriota bacterium
CCTGCGCCACCGCCATCCCGTAACCCGGGATGATGACGACGAGGCTCGCCTGCTCCAGCGCCTGGGCCGCCCCCTCGGGGGTCTCGGACTTGTAGACCTTCTCCGCGCCCCCCGCCTTCGCCTGCTGCACCTGCCCGAACGCCCCGAAGAGGACGTTCGTGAACGACCGGTTCATCGCCTTGCACATGATGATCGCCAGGATCAGTCCGCTCGACCCGTCCAGCGCCCCGGCTGTGATCGGGAGCTTGTTGTCCAGGACGAACCCCATCGCCACCGCCGAGAGCCCGGCGTAGGCGTTCAGGATCGCGATGACCGTCGGCATGTCCGCGCCACCGATCGGGATGATCAGGAGGACGCCGAAGAGGAGAGACAGGACGATCACCCCGGAGAAGGCGAGCGGCGCCCAGGTGGCGGCGGGTCGACCACCAGCGCCCCGGCCAGCGCCAGGACGACGCCGAAGAGCCCGAGGTTCGCGACGTTCTGGAGCGGGTAGGTCACCGACCGCTGCGGCACCCACTTCACCTCCTGGAGCTTCCCCACCGCCATCAGGCTGCCGGTGAGCGTCAAGAACCCCAGGAGGACCTCGGCCAGCAGCGCGACCATCCGGAATTTCGTCAGCTGCTGCGGCCCCTCCATCCGCCCCAGGTAGAACTCGGCCGCCCCGACCAGCCCCGCCGCCGCGCCGCCGAACGCGTGGGAGAGCGCCGTCCGCTGCGGCACCGCCGTGAGCGGCACCTTCGAGAGCGGCACCCCGACGAGGAATCCCGCCGCGATCGCCAGGACGATCCAGAGGTGGGGCGAGACGCCCGGCAGCGCCCAGGTCGAGAGGACCGCGATCGTCGTCGCCGCGACGCCCGCCCAGACCCCCTTCCGGGCGGTGGCGGGCGTGTTCATCCAGTGGAGCGCGAGGATGAAGAGCGCCGAGGCGACGAGGTAGGAGAGCTGGGTGACGTCCGACATCACGCCTTCCCCTTGCTCTCGCCGGGCCCCGCGGCACCGCTCCCGGGCGTCTTGAGCATCTTCAGCATCCGGTCGGTGATCAGGAACCCGCTGACGATGTTCGTCGTCGAGGCGAAGAGGGCGACCGCCCCGAGGACCCGGATCCAGGTCGGCCCGTCGCCTCCCGTCACGATGATGGCGCCCACCACGGCGATGGCCGAGATCGCGTTCGCCAGCGACATCAGCGGCGTGTGCAGGAGGCGCGAGACCCGGCGGATGACCCCCAGCCCGATGAACGACGCCGGGACGAAGACGAACAGGGTCGACCACATCTCGCCGATCATTTCCGTCCTCCTCCCTGCGCCGGGGTCTTCTCCAGCGCCTCTCGGCTCTTCGCGTGGGTGACCTGCCCGCCGAAGGTGATCAGGGCCCCCTTCTGGATGTCGTCCTCGGCGTCGAAGGCGAAGGCCCTCTCCTTCGTGAATGCCAGGACGAACGCCGTGAGGTTTCGCGAAAAGAGGAGGCTGGCGTGGACCGGCATCGTGGCCGGGAGGTTCAGGGGCGCGAGGATCGTCACCCCTCCCGTCCGGACCGTCTCCCCCGGCTTCGACAGGGCGCAGTTCCCTCCGCCGTCCGCGCCCAGGTCGACGATCACCGACCCCGGCTTCATCGTCCGGACGGTCGCCTCCGAGATCAGCTTCGGCGCGAAGACGCCCCCGATCAGGGCCGTCGTGACGACGACGTCGGACTGCGCGCACTCCTGCGCGAGCATTTCCGCGTGCCGCTTCCTGTCCTCTTCGGATAGCTCTCGGGCGTAGCCGCCCCCGGCCGCCGCGCTCTCCGAGAGCGTGATGCCGACGTACTTCGCGCCGACGCTCTCGATCTGCTCCTTCACCTCGGGGCGGACGTCGGTCGCGACGACGTTCGCCCCGAGGCGGCGCGCCGTCGCGATGGCCTGGAGGCCCGGTACGCGGGCCTCGTCTCCGGCTGGTACTCCGGAGCCGGGCGGGTCGTCTGAGCCTATGGGACGACGCTTTTCCTTCCGGCAGCCAATTCAGACACAGGGCCGGCCTTCGCCGGCGACCGGGGTCAGCCCAGGTAGTCCTACAGCAGCCCTTCGTCGTGCCGTAGTACCCCGCTCCCCGAATACCATGACGTCACCGCATTTGTAGAGCGCCTGGGAAATCGCGCAGAGACTGCGTCGGGCTCCCCGTGAGCCCTCTCCTGGGGGGGCGGCGACGCTGCGAGCCAGTTCGCGCAGGACGACGCAGGCGAAGAGCAGGACCATGAAGATGACGCCGCGCGCACCTCGCGGTACGCCCCGCTGGACCGCGCCCAGGGCCAGGGTCGGCCCGAACGAGGCGTGGACGCGGACATCGATCCCGACACGCGGCCGAGGGGAAACGACCCCTTCATGAGCCCCTCCGTTCGCCTGCCTACCGCTTCGATGTTGACGCCAGCCGGAGCGGCGCAGTGACCCCGCCCCTCACCCTTCGAGGGGAGGGACGTAGAGCGTCGCGCTGCGGCGAAAACGGACTCCAGCCAGTTGGCCCAGCGGCAAGTACTGACTGACCGGCTCGACAGCCGGGTTGCGGCTCGCTTCGTAGACCACGACCCGGTGATCGGGTCCATAGCTGCGGAGCAGCAACTCGGTGAGTGCAACGAGACCCACGCGGTCGATCTCCGCCGGCGGACCGGGCTGGCCGACCACTCGAAGCTGCCAGAGAACGAGAGGCGTTCCGGTGTCGAAGATCGGCTGCCTGCTCAAGAACAGAGCCGCGCTGTAGCTCTGCCAGCCTCCGGGCCCAGGGTCCACGAGCAGGTCGCAGATCAGGCACGCTTCGGCCGAGATCCCGGGAAGCATGACCGCCGGAAAGCCCTCCTCCCTCGCCCGACGGATCGCGTCCCGGGAGAACTGGACGAACACGCCCGGGTGTCCGTAAGCCGCCGCGCAGGTCCGGTGCCCGGCGCGCAAGGATCCGAGGATGATGTCCACCCACAGGGCATACGTCTCGCGCCGTGGCCTGCCGGGGAGGTAGCTGGGCAGTTGCTCGGCTGCTGTATTCAGCTCGCGTAAACGCCGTTCCGTCATCGCGTCGGCCACCACATAGTGGACCTTCTCCGCGAGCCGGATCGCTTCGAGCGCCTCCTCGGTCATGTGGGCCCAGACCTTCATGCCGGTACCCACGATCGTCAGCGACGCCCGGTCCGGGCCAGGCGTTCCTCGCCGATTTCCAGGGGTCGCGTCCGGCATCGGCGCCTCTTCGATCGGCGTGGCGCCGGCAACGCCTCTCGCCCCGGGACAAGCCTGCCGACCCCATCCTTTCTCGTCCACTTCGTGACCGGTCCGTTCGATCCTCCCAGGATAATCGACTCCCGGCCGATCGGGGGGCGCTTGACGGTTCTGGCCCCTCGCACCCAAACTCCTCGTATGCGATGGAGGCCTGCCCAAGGCGCTCCGTCTCGCCATCCAGCTATCCACGCACCCGCGGTCCGGGGATCCGCCATCTGGAGGTCACGATGAGGCTGGCGTACGTTCATCGGAGTCTTGAGCGTAGGGCTGACCAGCCGGATCAGGCCGCGAAAGAGGAGAAGCTGGCTTGACGACCCGTCAGGGCGCATCTCACGGTGCCTCTACCGCGGTCCCGGAATTCCGGCTGTTCGGCCCGGGGACGGCCTCCTGGCTCTCGAGCCCGCTGAGCACTACCAGGGTCCAGGCCCGGCGCCGCCGGCTTGCCGACCTCGCGGACGCCCTCGGCCTGGAGTCGTCTCCCGCCGACCTCGCCCAGGGTGTCTCGTTGCTTCGCTCGAGACATGCTCTGGCCTCCGCCGAGGATGTCCGGGCATTCCGGGGGCGGACGGGAATCGGAGAGGACGACCTGGTCTTGCTCCTCGAGGGCGAGTGGCTTCACGCCACGCTGAGGCGCACCCTGTCAAGCGCCGCCGCCGTGCAGAG
>CAIMWE010000238.1 GCA_903845115.1 uncultured Acidobacteriota bacterium
GATCGGCCCAGGGGCGGGAAGTACGACCACGACGGACCAGGACCTGGCAGGCGTCTAGGATTGGCGGCTCTTGCCGCTCTCACCCTCGTCACACTCGTGCCCCACACCGTGCTGGCGTCGCCCGGAAGGATCGAGATCAGCCGTGTCCGGGATGCCCGGAGCGGGCAGGAGGTCGAGGTCGTTTCCGGGGAACTCCTCGTCCGATTCAGGGCTGGCACCCCGGAGCAGCGCCGCGGGGATTGTCTTCGACGGAATGGCCTGGCTCGCGGGAGAAGCTTCGGTGACGGGCCAGCCGGGACCTCCGCCGAGCGCGGGGAACGGGTCGCCGTGCCCCCAGCCGTTTCTCTGGAGCAGCTCCTGGCGAAGCTCCGCCTGGAGAAGGAGATCGCCCTCGCCGAGCCCAACTTCATCCTACGGGCCACGAACGCGGCGACTGGTACGCCCGAACCGGCCGCTCTGACCTCCCCGAACGATCCCCTCTACCCGCAGCAGTGGGGCCTCGCCGCCATCGGCGCGCCTGCCGCCTGGACGATCACCAGGGGCGACCCCTCGGTCATCGTCGCGGTGATCGACACCGGGATCGACCCGGACCATCCCGATCTGAGGGACCGCCTCGTCCCGGGCCGCGACTTCGTCGACGGCACGGCGGACCCCAGGGACGACAACGGCCACGGCACCTTCTGCGCGGGGATCATCGGGGCCGAGGCCGACAACGGGATCGGCATTGCGGGCGTTGCCCCGCGGGTCTCCCTGATGTCCCTGAAAGCCCTGGATGGGGCAGGCGAAGGGACGACTTCCACGGTGGCCGAGGCGATCGTCTGGGCGGCCGATCACGGCGCGCGCGTCGTGAACCTGAGCTTGGGGAGCCCCGCCTTCTCGCAGTTCCTGCAGGAAGCGGTCGACTACGCCCTCGGCAAGGGATGCGTCCTGGTAGCTGCCGGGGGAAACGACGGGGTCGCGGCGGCCGTCTATCCGGCCGCATACCCGGAGGTCATCGGCGTCGGAGCGACGGGGCAAGGCGGCGCGATCTGGCGCCTCTCGAACACCGGGAGCCACATCGCTCTCGTGGCGCCTGGAGAGGCGATCGTCTCGACGGGCCTCCTGGCAACCACCGTCTCCAACTCAGGCACCTCGGCGGCCAGCGCCTTCGTCGCGGGCGTCGCGGCGCTCGTCGTCAGCGCCCGTCCCGAATTGTCCGGGACCACCGTCGGAAGGCTCCTGGCCCAGACGGCCCACGACCTCGGCGCGCCCGGGCGGGACCCGGTTTACGGCTCAGGCGGGATCGACGCGGCGTCTTCCCTGACCGCGAACGTCCGGCCTGTTCACGACGTGGCCCTGCGGGAGTTCGACCTCGAGTCCCCCACGGCGGCTTCCGGACAGCCCTTCACCTTCGTTGCGACCGCGAAGAACGTCGGTACGTACCGCGGAGAGGCCTGCGACGTCCGTCTCTACCGCGTCCTCGGGACTGTGCGGAGGCTTGTGCAAACCGTGTCATCCGTCTCCGTCGAGTCGACCACGAAGGTGACTTTCGCGTGGCTTCCCGAGGATCTCCGGACGCAGCTGGAGTTCGTGGCCGCGGCCGACTGTGCGGGAGACGAGAACCCGTCCAACGACGAGAGACGGCTCTCCCTTTCCACGAGCGACCAGGGCGGGGTCGTCACGCTCTACAAGAACAACCCCTTCGTCCATTCCTGGCTGACTTATCAGGCGATTCAAGCCGTCACGAATCCGGAGCTTCGGGCCGAGCTGACCGCGAACTTCTGGGGTGGAAGCACGGCCTGTAGCCTGTTCGGCGTGACCTTCGACGGAACAGGGGCATGGACGTGGTGCGGGGACGGGAGAGAGGTGTCGGCGCATTCCCCACCGGCGGAGTGGACGGCTAGCTCGAGCAGCGGGACGTCGATCGCGGAGGGGGCCTGGGAAGAAGACATGGACGACTACGGCGTCTGTGAGGCCATGAGGTCGGCGAACTTCGGAAGCGACTCGTCCCAGGAGCATTTCTGGGATCCCGATGCCGGTTGGGATGTCGGCCTCGGGGAGATCACACGGGGTGGGATTTCGATCTGCGGATCGAACCACAGCGCCTTGAACCGAGCAAACCAGTGGTGGCAGAAGGCGAAGACAGCCTATTCTTCGACAACACGGCCGGCGGCCTACTACTGGCTCGGCCGGGTCGCCCATCTGATCAGCGACATGGGCGTTCCCGAGCACGCACACAACGACCCGCACCCGGGGAAGATCACGTTGTTCGGGCTTTCCTACCATGACTTCAGCAACTACGAGGAACTCACGGCGCTCACCTACCGGGAGTACCCGAAAGCCCGTGCGCTCCCGGCGTCTCCTCCCGTGACCCTACCTGATACGTACGTTCTTCCTGACGACATGGACCGGCCGCTGGCCACGCTCTTCTACAACCTCGCGGAGTCGACCCAGTTCCTGGACAGCTCGAACGTCATCGGTGAGGGAGCGGGATGGAACGGGCAGGACCTATCAGCCCTCGGGATGGGTTCCGCCGAAGGGGGAGGCACGAAGTTCGACTATCGGGCAATGATGGACCTCTCTCTCAGGGTGGATCCGGCGACGGTCCCGACGGTCGTGTGGAAGAGGTGCAATCTCTTCGGATGTTCCGACAGCACGTCCCTGGCCGAGTGCAACGACCCCGCCGTGGAGGAGTGTGTCGACTTTGCTCGTGGAGCGCGGGAAATCCTGATACCGGACACCCTCTATCGAAGCCTCGGCTGGCTCGACGTGATCGAGGCGTCCTATTCGAGCGGCGGGGCCTCTTATACCGATTCGGTCAGGGACCTCACCTCGGCTTCCCCTCCCTACGCGATGGTCCCGGATCGGCTGGCGAACCGTCAGGCCGATGGAAACGTCCCGAAGACCATCAGCTACGTGGCCGCCCTTTACCAGCTCTTCTGGGACGAGACGCGTCCGTGCTCATACAGCGCCGGTCCCCTGGCGCTGAAGTTCGGGAGCGCCTGGGGCACCCAGACCGTCGCGATCACCACGGGGGCGACCTGCGGTTGGGCCTGGGCGAGCGATGCGAGCTGGATCAACGCGAACAGCGTCAATTCGTCTGGCTCTTACCGCGCGAGCGGCAGCGGCACGGGGTCATCGACGCTGGGGATACAAGTCTTGACGAACCGCAACGCTGCATCGCGGACCGGGACGATCACGATCGCCGGTCAGGTCATCACGGTCGTCCAGGACGGGACGGGGGTGCAGCTGCTCCTTCCGTCCGAACCGGGGGTCGTTCCCCGCAAGAGGTAGGACAGTAAGCGTGCACGTCGACACGGGGTCCTGGAGCTGGAGGAACTCGAGTCACTTTCAAGGGCGGCAAGCCGGGCGACCCTGGCGGATTCGCTTCGCGAACCGGAAGGCTGATCCAGTGGAGCCAGCGCCGTTCACCTTCGAACACGTCTAGCCGTCTGCACCGACACCTGGAACTGCGGGCCCTGGGGCCCAGGATCGAATCGGGCTGCGCGTCCGGCTGCTCGTTCGATAGTCAACGCCCGTCGCGGATCGCCGTGAGGCCGCCGTACTGTCCGACGTAGAGGGTCCCGTTCGGTCCGATCGCCAGGCCGGGGTACCAGCTGTCGAACCCGAAGCCGGTGCCGAACTGGCGTTCCCAAGCTGTCTTGCCGGTGTGGAAGTCGAGCGCGGCCCAGTAGTAGACGTCCAGCCCCGGCTCCGGGCGGCCGTGGGTGTCGAATCTGCGGGTGATCGTGTAGACGAGACCTGTCACGGTCGAGAGCTTCGGGGCCACGTTCGGTGCCGTGGCCTTCTCGTTGGCCCAGACGAGCCGGCACCCGTCACCACGCGGGTCGATGTCGACTCGGGCGATTCCCGGCTCGCTCCTGGTCGTGGGGAAACCCGGCGCGAGGAAGTCGCGCGTGTAGTTGTAGTTGTTCTCGACGATCAACGAGAGTCCCGTCCCGATCAGCGAATCCTCGACGGCCCCGAGGCCACGCTCGAACACCGGTTCCTGGCAGACGACCCGCCCCTTCCAGGGCGCCAATTTCGCATCCGTCCGGTAGACCACGACGTGCGTCTGATCCGCGTTGTCGACGATCGCGACGAACCTTCCGCCGCCGAGGAGGGTCGGGGTCGTCCCCGAGCCCGCCGAGTACTGCCCGGGCTTGATCTTCCCGATGTTCTCGTAAGTCTCGGACCAGACGATGCGGGGGACACCGTCGCCGCCGGCCGTCAATCGGTACATCCCGCCGGTCGTCACGATGTAGGCGTCGTTCCCGTCCATCGCGAAGCTGTTCTTGATCTCGCCGGCCTGGCCCTCCCCGAAGTCGCGAAGCGGGAGGACGTGAACAGTGGCAGGTTCCGTCTCCGGGTCGAGGACGCCGATGGTCGAAGCGCCGCGGATCGCGAACCAGATCCTTCCCCTCCAGTCCGGCATGACGCCGTTCATGTTGTCTCCCGCGCCGATGTAAGACGACACGTCGTATACGGGGCCCTGCTCGAAACCGGGCTTGGCCCGGGAGCCGCCCAGGCGCACCACGCTGATCGTGTTGTCCGCACCAGCCACTACCACTTCCTCGCGGCTATCGAGGTACGAATAGGCGCTGGCCGTGGCGGAGGCGGCCGAGCTCGCCAGCGGCAGCTGGAACGAGGCCAGGACGCCGAGCGAGACGGGGTCGACCAGGGCGAGGGCCGACTCCCCCTGGCCGGAGCACGAAAGGACGAGCCGATCGTACCGGTCGAAGCAGATGCTCGAGCAAACAAACGTCGGCGACGTCGGGCTCCTCCGCGCCGCCGCAAGGGTCGAGGACCAGATCCTGAGGTTCCTTCCGAGCGGCCCGGGGACGGCGGCGGCGTCGCTCATCCACGTGTCTCCGTGGACGTTGTTGAAAGGGTTCCGGGCGAGCCAAGGGTTCTGCGGAACCCGGGGCGGCGGCACGGGGCGCGGCCACGCCGCGTGCCCGAACAGCTCCGGCAGCACGGTCGAGCCTCCCGGCGGGATCGGTTCGGCGGCCGGACCATGGGCTGCGCCCTGATCTGGAGCATCCCCGTCCGGTCCCATCGTGGGCGCCTGGGCACCGGCCCTCACCCCCAAACCCGCGAGAGCCAGAAGGATGACGACCGCTCTTGAAGGGGCACGGCGGCCTACGTTCATCGAAAATCTCCTCTCCGCTGGAATCACCCGGGCGGCGAGCCCCGGGGCAAGGTCCCAGTGGCGGTCAGGTAGTGAAGCGGATCGGACGTCGCAGGTCAGCTCCTTGTGGTCGGGCGAGACCTTCGTCGAGGGCGCCATGTGTCGGTGCGGCTATTCACGAATACCCGATTCTCGTTCAGGTCCGAGAGGGCCGCACGGATTTCCTGCTGTCCGCCGATGTCCTTGAACTCCGACTGGGGTTGAGTCAGAGGGCCGCCCTCCTGCAGCCTTCATGGGTAGCCCTCTCGACATGGTGTTTCTTCGGAGCGTGGACCGGTGGTGGACCCGCAACCGTTCGGAATCGAGAAACCGCCTTTGCCGGCGGTCTCAAAGCCCTTTGACATTGATGGCGGAGCGTCCTCATCGATTATCGAACTGCGGTCCGGGCGGAAGGTCGACCGAATCAGCTCTAAGGCTTTCACCCAGAATGGGTTACAGCTTCAGACACTTGATGCGCCGTTTCCGGGGGATTTCACGAGAGCCCCCCTGACCGCATGTCATGCGGCGACGAGGCCTTGTTCGATCCAGCCGTCGCCCGTCAGCCTGAGGCCGATCGGCTTCGTCTGCGCTGTCTGAGAGATTCGGGTCAACATCTCGATCGGGTATTCCTGAATCGGCGTCTTGTGAACCACGAGCAACCGCAGGAGTCGCTCGGTACTCGATCCCATCGATTCCTTCTTGTTTTCCCAGCGCGAGACCGTCTCCGGAGAGACGCCGATGAGATTCGCGAAGTCCACGCCTGAGTAGCCGAGGTATTTCCGAAGGAACCGCACCTCGCTGCTGCTCAGTCGGGCCTCGTGCCTCACGATGGCATTCGCAAGCGCCTCGTGAAGCTTCTCGATATGGGGCAGGACGACCTCGTGGTCTCCACAAGTGGCGCATCGACGAACTTCAACACCTGTCAGCGTGACGTTCGGCAGACCGCACGCCAGGTAACGGTAGTTCTCCTTCTTGGACCTTAGCTTCCCTCCGCATTCGGCACATGTCATCGCTTTTCCCTCCAGGCGGTCACGATCCGGATCTCGGAGTCCGAGCGGAAGGCGATGACCACGACCAATCGCTTCGTTCGGACCCTGTATCTCCAGCATTCCTTTTCGAACTCAGCGGGATCCACGACTCCACCCCTCAGGACATTGACCGCGTCGACCGTCGAAAGGTCGTCATCGGCCAGAGCCTCCAGCGCGTGCCCTGAGAAAGTCACCTGGCCGTCTTCGAGGATTCCTCGGATCAGGCGCCGTGCCCTGTCCGGTTCCAGGGGTTCCTTGAGCACGGTCGTTATCGTGACCAATGCTTGATCTCATGTCAAGCCTTGCGGATGCCCCGAATAGGTCCGCGTCGTCGATCCAGTCCACTCGCGCCACCTCGCGCCGAACCTTCCCGCGGCGATCCGCTGAGGAAAGAAGCGCCGGTCCCGCTTGAACGCCTCAAAGCAAGAAGCCGCGGACGAGCCGCGGCAGTTCGAGAATCGATGTAATGGTGGAGCGTTCTCACCGATTATCGAACTGCGATCCTGGAAGAGCCCTCTCGACCAAGAGCATAAACAATTCACCGGGAACCGGTTAAGGCCAAGAGCGAGTCCGTGGACGCAAATCGGTCAGCTGTGAGGGGGAAGCCCCCCGGCCGTACACCCAGACCGAGCTGGAAGCGGCGGCACGGGCCCGTCCGACAGAAGCTGGCTCACGATCACCTGGCGGCCCTCGGCCTCGGAATCGCTCCGATCTCCCGGCCGTCCCACGCCTCGAGGAAGATCCCATCCACGAGGACACTCCCCACGGAGCGCCCGGCCCGGGAGTGGCGGAAGTCGAGCCGGCGTTCGCCTACATGCCAGGCGAGACGCCTCCGCTCTCCAGCCTCACGACCGTCAGGACGGTAGGCGCCGAAGAGAGCTCCTCGTCGCTGACAGGGACGGCGCCGGGCGACCCCGGCGCGCGGTCCCAGGCGACCCCCTCCTGGTCCAGGTAGACGGTGAGGACGGGCCCCGGGCGAAGCGCCGGGATGCGGCGCTCCCCGTTTCCGGCCGACGGCGCCGCGCTACTGGCGGTGCTCGCCGGCGTCGCGTCCGAGACGGCGCCCGTGCTCGCGGCGGCGTTCCCGACACAGGCAAAGCTCCGGGCGGCGTCGACGTCTCCCCAGCCGCGATAGTGCGGGTAGGCAGGGAACTCGCAGAGAGGACGCGTGAAGACGACGCTTCCGTCGGCCTTCCGCTTCGCGGCCTGAAGCCCGGACGGCATCCTGCCCCGCTCGACCCACTCGGCGAGCGGAGAGATCGCGTCGAAGCTGTCCGCACCGGATCCTCCGCTGCAGTGACCCATCCCCGCCGCCATGTACAGCCTCGCGTTCTTCCGGCCGTAGTAGGGGCCTGCCGCGCTCACGAACTGGTGAAAGCCCCGCGCCGTCTCCCAATGAGAGATCAGGGTGTCGTCGGTGCCATGCACCACGATCATCTTCTTGCCACTCTGAAGGAACTCCGCGAGCGCCTTCGTCTCCCCGTTGAACCCGTAGGCACCGACGAGCACCTGCTCCACCGAAGGGTAGTCCTTGTCGAGGCCCCATCCCGCGTAGTCGGGGTCACGGAATACGATGTCCTTCACGTAGCCGGACCCGAAGCCGGAATAGCCCTGACTCGCGTTCAGCTCGCCGAACCCCATCCTCGAGTAGATCTGCCGGCCGTCGGCCAGTTTCAGGTCGCTCTGGATCTTCCTGACGATCGCCACCTCGGCGCTCGTGAGACAGGCATCGCTCACCGCTCCCCCACAGAGGAGACTTGCCGGATCGAAGCGGCACGCGTCCGGGTTGCTGATGACGCCGTCCCGGAGCCCGTCCAGCCCGTCGCACGCTGCGACGGCCGCGCTCTTGACCGTGGCGATCTTGCCAGGGGTGAGGATGGACGCCGGACCGAACTCCATCCAGGCCGCAGCCTGGCCCGCCATGTTGCGCGTAGGGGAGACGGCCACGACGCCGTCGTACTCGCCGGGGTACTTGGCGGCCGCGTTGAACGCGCCGCGCCCTCCGTTAGAGCAGCCCCAGAAGTACGAGTATGTTGGAGGCTCCCCATAGTGGGCCGCGACGAGGGCCTTCGCCACCCTCACGGTCGTGGCGATCGCTACGTGCGCGTAGTCCTGCGCCATGGTGAAGTCGAGGCCAAAGGTGGCTCCCGGGTAGTCACCCCCCCGGTGGCCTCCGTTGGAGCACGCCAACGCGAAGCCCTGCTGCAGCGGCTTCTCGACGGAATAGCGGTAGAAGAACGACGACGGCCCCTGGTCGAGGGGGAGCACTCCGTCGAACCCGCTTCCCCCGATGTGCAGAAGCCGACCCCGCCATCCCTCTGGCAGCCAGACCTCGATGTCGAGCTCCTTCTGGGTATCGGTGTTCTTCCCCGCGGTGGCCATCACCTTGCAGAACGCGGGAATCCCTGCAGCTGCGGGCACCATGGTCGCAGCCGTGACGGTCGCTCCTCCCCACGGCTGCTTGAGCAGGTCTTCGCAGACGACGGCTGCCCGGGCGCCGGTCCCGGCGATACAACCGATTGAAGTCACCGCGACTGCCAGAACTCCCCACCGGATCTCCATGCCGATCCCCTCTCGTCTTGAACTTCGGACTCGCCACATCGCTCGGCAGCGTGTTTCGCCCTTCCCAGTGCGCAGCAATCTCCGTGCCTCGAGGAGGATCGAAGACGCAAGCACTTGAGCATCGCTTCATGTCTCTGTTCATGTCTCTGCCTCGTCCTGCGCCGTCTCAGAACGCTCCTCAGGCCGTTGTTGAGCGAGTCCGGTGAGTTTGGCGGGAGGGGCAGTTGTCCTGGCGACCTCCGCCTCAAACCGACAAGCGAGGCGCAGAAGAATGGTCTCTTCCGTCATGGCGAACGTCGATGAGATCCTCTGCGGCCAGGTGAACCTGGAAGTGGAATCCGTGGACCGGCTGTATCCGAATGGAAACGTAGCGGCATGACGGAGAAGTACGCCCGTCCGGACGCGGAGGTCACGCGCTCCATTGCCGCCCATGCCCTCGAAGCCGTCCGAGAACGCCGGAAACAGCACGAAGCGGCAGCGAAAGGCGCCCGCGATCTCCCCGCCCGGAAAGAGACGGAGCCCCGCGAGAACGGGGCACCCTACTCTCTCCGGTATTTGATGATGGATAGCGGAGCTGAACGGGATCGAACACGCCCGGCCAGTGCCCTGCGGGCACCACTCGCTTCGCTCACCCGGCCGGACTATTCGCTGCCATGTTGCGGGGGGCACCCCCGCACCCCCGTGGTCGACGGCCCTGATCCCGTTCAGACTCCAGCAGCAAAGAAGCCTCAGTGTTGGCTGCGGCCTCTGATCTTCCTAGTAATGGTGGAGCTGAACGGGATCGAACCGTCGACCTCTTGAATGCCATTCGCTAGCCAATCAAAAGGACCAACCTCTCTGTCTGAGCCTATCTAGCTTGAAAAGCTTCATTTAGTCGGGATTCGGCTTCGCGCAGGACGCGCACTGGGCGCGCCTAGATGTTCCGCCGGTGACGCCAAAGGTGACGTGATTTTGAGACGCGAGCGCATACTTAACATGTTAAGTAAGTAATTGATATTGCTAAAGTTATCACTATTGACTTCTGACGATCGTCGACCTAGATTGTCGTCGGCAGGTTCGGTTCCTGGGGAGTCCCGTGAGACCGCGCTCTCACACGTAATGTTCGCTCCGAGCCACGACACCATGGGAGCGTTGCATTGGACGAGAGTCTCCACGAATTCCTCACGATCGAAGAGGCCGGTGCTGTGTCACGGAGCGGATACGGGACATTGCGCCGGGCCGCGAAGAGCGGCGACCTCCCCTCTCTCCGCAGTGGGCGACGGATCCTGATTCCCGCGAACGCCCTGAGAGCCTGGATGGCCCGCGGCACCTCGACGCCGAACCGGGCAACTTCGACGCCGCCCCCGATTTCGTCTCGCCCGCGGTGAGCGGGGCCATGAGCTTCTGCTGGGGTCGCGCCGCCGGGGGCCGGGTGCAGAGCCGAGGGCCACCGCGCTGCTATGACCTGCACGCGTACGCCCGCCTTCTGTCATTCGTCTAGCACCCGCAGCACACTAAACCGCCGCCCGTATGGTCGGTGGTCATTTCCCGAACGGGAGAAAGCCCCTTCCTATGAAAAGTGTTCGCGTTGACGAGCCGAAGTCCCGAGGCGTTACGTCGCCCCGGAAACGCCCCCGGTCCCACCAGAAACTCGCTCTTCGGTTGCAGGACCTGCCCGAGATCGTCGGCCTGAGCCTCACCATGATCAGGGGGTTGATCCGCACCGGGAAGCTCCCGGCGCGGAGGATCGGTCGCTCCATCCTCGTCAGCCCCGAGGACCTCCGCAGCTTCCTCGAAAACGCCGAGGTCGTCTAAATGGCCAGCACCATCGACACCACTGCGAGGTCCCTTGGGCCGTTGCAGAACGGAACCCACAAAAGCGAAGAAGCCGGGGCGGCTGTTCCCCGCACCCGGCCCGCCACCCGGAAAACTGTCGGTCACGATAATAACCCCGTCAGCCGGAACCCGCGTCCTCGGACGATCTGGAGGTCCTTGCGCGATCTTCAGGAAGAGGGCCAGACCGCACTCACGGCCTTCTTGTCGTCGCCGCAAAGGGGGGGTACGGCATGACCGCCCCCTTCGGCTTCACGGCCCTCACGACCCCCAGTCTCCTCGCCACCAAGAAGTTCAAGCTCGATCCCTTGACCGGGGGCATCTCGGAGGAGGGGTACGGCAAGGCCAAGCACTTCAAGCTCCGGCCCGTCACCTTCGCCGACCTGGACGACCTGTACGTGAAGCTGAATCTGCTTCTCGCGGAGCCCAGGACGTTCATCGTCCGCGGGGCTCCGTTGCCGGATGTGAACCTCTCCTGGGCTGTCCGCCGACTCGGTCCCGAGCCCGATGAACCGGCTACGTTTGGAGCCTGTCCGAGGGCCTGGATCATGCTGGATATCGACTGGCGGCCCGCGCCCATGGGAATCGATCCGGTGGTCGACTCGGACGACGCGGCTGCCTTCATCGTGCGCCACCTTCCCCCCGACCTTGACGACGTTGATTTGATCGTCGCGTGGGGCTCGTCTCAGGGGATCAAAGCCGAGAAGTTCTCCGCTCACGTGTTCGCTCTCCTGGATTCGCCCGTGCCTGACGAGGACCTCCGGCGCTGGGCGAAGTTCCACCGGGACCGCCTCCCGATCGACCCCTCCGTCTTCAACCCGGTCCAAGCGCACTACACCGCCGCACCTGTCTTCGTCGGACTCCCCGACCCCCTCGTCGGTCGCCGGTTCGTCCGGGTAGACCGTGGACGTCGGACGGCATCGCTGGTCATCCCCCCGCCTCCGCCCCCCCGCACCCCCGAGGAGCGGAAGGCGGGCATCGGTGCTTGCCACGGCTACGAGGCGCACCGCGCTCGCATCGGTACGGCGGACGGGTTCCACGGCCCGCTCGTCTCCGCGGTCGGGGCGTATGTCCACGAGCACGGCCCTCGGGGAACGGACATCGACGCGCTGATCAGCGACCTCGCTGTTGCCGTCATCGAAGCCGACCCGGGGGGCCGGTCGGTGGACGAGGTCACCCGGTACGCCGGGGACAAATTTCTCCGTGAGCTGATCACGTCGATCCTCCGGAAGGACGAGGCAGCGGACCCGCGAGCTGCGCCTTCGACGGGGCCGTACGACGTGCAGCACGGGCGCATCGTCTTCAAGCGGACGACCTCGGACGGCGAGGTCGAGACCGTCCACCTGACTAACTTCAACGCGAAGATCCTGGAGGACATCACGATCGACGACGGGGCGACCCGGGAGCTTTTCTTCGAGATCGAGGGTGCGCTGGATACAGGGGCCACCCTACCGGCAGTCCAGGTATCCGCCGCGAAGTTCCAGTCCATGACCTGGCCGTCCGCGAGTTGGGGGAGTGACGTGGTCGTCTTCTCGGGCCGCGACGGGAAGGACCGGGTCCGGGACGCGATTCAGCGGCTCAGCTTGACCGGAAAGAAACGCCGAACCGTTTACCGGCACACCGGCTGGCGCAAGCTCGACGGAGCCTGGGTGTACCTCCACGCCGGGGGCGGTATCGACGCGAACGGCGTCCGTTCCGACGTGGAGGTGCAGCTTCAGGGTGGTCTCGCTCACGTCTCGCTCCCCCCTCCGCCCGAGGACCTGAAGGAGCTGATCCGCAGGATTCTCGTGGCTCTCCCCGGGCCGCCTCGCATCTCGCTGGTCCTCCTCGCCGCTATGGCCCGGGCGATCCTCGTGGAGGTGGTCCAAGTCGTGTTCTCCATCTTCCTCCTGGGCGCGACGGGCCGCTTCAAGACCGAGGTCGCCACGATCTTCCAGCAGTTCTTCGGGGCGACTTTCTCCCCCCAGGCGCTGCCCGGAAATTTCAGCTCAACCGCGAACTCCCTGGAGCGCCTCATCTTCATCGGGAAGGACTGCCTGGTCACCCTCGACGAGTACTGCCCGAAGGGCACCGGAACCCGGGAAGCTAACGAGCTGCACGCGAAGGGCGAACGGATCTTCCGCTCCGTCGCCAACGTCGCGCCAAGGGAGCGCTTGACGGCAGAGGCGCAGCTTCGCAGCGGCTACCCGCCACGGGGTCTCGTGGTGGCGACCGGAGAAGACCTCCCTCGTGGTCAGTCGCTTCTCGCCCGGATTCTCGTCATCGAGTTCGGCGACAACGACATCACGCCGGGGGCGCTGACGGAGGCCCAGCTCCTCGCTCCGGAGTTCTCCAAGCTGACGGCGGGGTTCATTCAGTGGCTCTCGCCCCGTATTGACGACCTGAAGGCAACCGCCCCCGCGAAGCTCCGTGAGCTTCGGAATCGGGCCAGAGCCGGTGCCCCTCACGCCAGGACTCCCGACATCACGGCGTCGCTGTACCTCGGGCTGGACACGATGGCCACGTTCTTCGTGGAGGTGGGGGGGCTGACAGAAGAAGAGGGTGAGACCCTCGGGCATGAGAGCTGGGACGCCCTGATTCAGGTGGCGTCGGCTCAGGCGAAGCATCTCCGCGCCTCCGACCCTGTGACTCGTTTCGACAAGCTCCTGACCGCCCTCTTCGCCGCCGCTCGGGCGCACCTCCTCGACGCAGCAACCGGCCAGCGTCCCTCGGACTCGGTCGCCTGGGGATGGCGCGAGCGGAAGGGCACTGACAGCTTCGGAGATGTCCGGCTCGACTGGTCCCCGCAGGGGGTCCCGCTGGGCTACCTCCGCGCCGATGGCGGCATCTACCTGGAATGGGAAGTCACTTACGCCCTTCTTCAGAAGCTGGCCCTGGAGCAGGGGGAGACGCTTTCGCTCTCGTCGTACCGGATGCTGACGGTCCTGGAGGAGAGGGGGCGGCTTCACAGGGAGGAGCACTCCGACAAATTCTCGGTGCGCTTCACGCCGCCCGGTGGGAAGGCCAGGGCGAGGTACATCCTGATCACCCCAACTCCTGGAGGGGCACCCCCCGGGAAAACCGGTCCAACCGGCCCAACCGGTCCTACGAAAGGTCCGGAACCCGACCCCGACCCCTCGCCCAGGGGTGTTTCGACGGCAGAGGACACGATGGACACGTTTGTGGGAGGGACCCTCCCTCACGACCCGGGACAGGACCAAGGGGGTGGGGTCGTGAGAACCGTGTCTACGCCGGAATGATCGAGAAGATCTAACGTCCGGACTGCGGGGGAAAGTCTGCCTCCGTAGTCCGGACATCTTCACAAAACCCGCTATGGCAGCGGGCTCCACCCCGCTCCAGGCCAGGCGACGCATGTTCGAACCGACCCCCGCACTTTTAGAATTAACTGTAATTGGACAGCGATCTCCCAGCCTGGCCACCGCCTCCGGAGCCGGTCCGGCATGGGGCTTCGACACCTTCGACCTGAGAGCCGCCGGGGTCGTTTCTCCTCCACGCTCCGCCACCCAGGAGGAGGCATCCCCCTTGCCCCGCAGACCTGGACCCCGTCGGCTTGCGGTCGCACACCCCGCTCCCTATCCTTACCGTCACCATCAGTTTCGCCGGGAGGTAGACGATGTCGCGTCGCTGGGCCTTGTTGGGTCGCCTGGGTGTTCACGCCGGGCTAGCACTAGCTGGCCTGATCTTGGCCTCTCCGTCGCCAGGCCAGACGGCTACGTCGAAGCCGAAGGCGACGGTGCAGAAGGCCACCCTCCTCCTCGCCTCCGATGTCCCCTGCACCGTAAAGCTCGACGGCGAGAAGGTGGCCGATCTTCAGGGCGACGCCCCGACGAAGCTGGACGTTGCCCCAGGTGAATACCTTCTCTCGGCGGCGACCCCGGATGGCCTGAAGTGGTCGAAGGCCATCGAGGTGAAGGCCCCGAAGACGGTCGTGAAGATCGAGTTCACGGGGACGGCGGGGATGGCTCCATCCTCGGCGAAAGCCCCGGCGAGTCCGAAAGGAACCCTCCTGATCTTCGCGGACTCCCCGATCGACCTTGAGATCGACGGGAAGGCCGCCGGGTCGCTCTCCGGGACTCCCGAGGTCCCTGGTCAACGGGTCTTCACCTTGACCCCTGGGAAGCACTTCCTGAAGGCCGTCTCCCATGACTTCCCCGAGGTGAATGCCGCCACTGACGTTCAGATCCGGGAGGGAGCGCAGGAAATAGTCCGGGCGATGGTGGCGGATCAGGTAGCCGTGAAGGAGGCGGCCCATGCGGCAGCTGCGGCAGTCCGAGAGTCATTCCGGTGGGTGACGATCCCGGCGGGCAAGTTCGAGATGGGCTGCCCTGTGGACACTAAGCCCTGTGACAAGGACGAAAGGCCTCAACACACGGTTCAGATTACGAAGCCCTTTGAAATGTTGGCGACGGAGGTGACAGCCGGGCAGTTCAGGGCATGGGCCACCAGCCAAGGAATTGAAATGCCGGAGCAGCCCGAGTGGAGCAGACCAGAAGTCCCTGTCGTTTCCGTTACTTGGGATGACGCCCGGTCCTTCTGTTCAGCGTTCGGGGGGCGACTGCCGACTGAAGCTGAGTGGGAGTTTGCCGCTCGGGGTGGTTCAGAACTTCCACAGGAAAGCTCACTCGGCTCGGTTGCCTGGTATCACGAGAATTCAGGGATGATGGCTCATCCAGCCGGTACTAAACAGCCGAACGGTTTCGGGCTATACGACATGGGGCGCCCCCGGTTTTCCTGGACACGAAGGAGGGGAAGTAGAGTGAGCCAGGAGAAGGAACGGATGAGCAAGGACAAGCAGGAGAACGGCAGGGCCCCCGGAGCTGCTCCGGAAAGCCCGAACGCGGGACCGCTCGC
>CAIMWE010000239.1 GCA_903845115.1 uncultured Acidobacteriota bacterium
ACCTGGTCGTTGATGACGGCGTAGGCGAAGTAGGGGCCGGAGCCGGAGACGACGGCGATGGAGGCGTAGCCCTGGGAGAAGCCGGTGCCGGTGAAGACGTCGTCCAGCTGGGACCACTGGCCGCTGGCGAGGGTGACGTCCTGGAGAACGACCTTCTGGGAGGAGCCGTCGCCGTTGAAGAGGGTCAGGCGGAGGGTGATCGAGGAGGAAGTGGAGGCATTGGCGAAAGCCACGTTCGTCCGGTCCTGGCTGGACGAACGGAGGCCGTGGAGCCAGGAAGTGGCGGCGGAAGGAAGGTTCTCGAGGCGGGGGGCCACGTAAGCGACACCGGCGCGGCCGTTCTCCGAGGGGGCGGTGATGCGGACCATTGCGGAGGCGGTGTCGGAAGAGGAGATGCCTGCGAAGGTGACGCGGAGGGAGCCGCCCTGGTTGCCGGAGGGGATGGCGAGGCCCTTCGTGCGGAGGAAGGCGATGGCGTCGTCCACGACGAGCTGACGGCCGGCGGCGAGGGAGAGGGAGGCGGAGCCGGTGCCGAGGCCGCCAAAGGCCGGGGCTGCGGTGTAGAGAAGAGTCACCGTCGCCTCGGTCGTCCCGCGGTTGGCCAGGGAGAGCTCCGAGACGTACCGGGCGCGTCCCGTCACGTCCAGCACGATCGGGAGGAAGCGAACCGCGGAGGTGGCCGAGTCCCGCCGAACCGGCCGGAACCCGACGTGGTAGTAGGGGTGGTTCGGATCCTGCGGGCCGCGATAGTAGGAGGGGTCGCGGTTGGAGACTCGAGAGTGCCCGTCGTCCACACCGCCGATGTTGTCGCCGTTGTACCAGTTCCCGCCGCGCAGCACCCTGTAGGGCTTGCCGTCGGGCATGGGGGTCCCGGTCGCCGGGCCGGTCGGGTCGACGCCGGGGCTCGAGGCGTAGTAGGTCTGGCCGTACCAGTCGTTGCACCACTGCCAGACGTTGCCGGCCATGTCGGTGAGGCCGAAGCCGTTCGCTCCGTCGGAGGTCTGGTAGCTCTCGGCGCTCCCTGGCCAGCCGAAGTCTGCCTTGTGCCGGAGAGTCCCGTCATAGAAGCCGACCGGCGTCGTCCAGGGGAGAGCCCCCGCCTCGTAGGGGTCGCCCGAGGAGGGGAAGTTGGCGCGGGTCCTGTCGGGCGTGTCGCCCCAGGGGTAGACCGTGTACGGGGAGGTGCGCCCGCCGCGCCCCGCGTACTCCCACTCGGCCTCCGTCGGGAGGCGGTAGCCGTCCTTCGTGAAGTCGCATGTCCAGGTCACGGGGTCGTAGCAGGGGGTGTGCCCCTCGCGGGCGCTCAGCCAGTTGCAGTAGGCGGCGGCCCCGAACCAGAGGACGCTCGTGACCGGGTGGTCGCCGCGCGCGTCGAGGACGGTGAACGCGCTTCCGTCCCAGCCGATCCGGCTGTACTGATCGGCCGCGCGGGTCAGAAAGAGCGGATCGCTCCCGGCGGCGAGATAGACGGTGCCGGAGGAGACGCGGATCGTCCCCTGAGAGAGAGCGGAGGCCAGGAAGTCGCGGTACTGCGCAACCGTGACGGCGGTCTTCCCGATCAGGAACGCGCTGAGCTGGACCTGGTGGACCGGGACCTCGTCGCTCGGATGGCTCGGGTCGACGAAGCCGGCGTGGTCGCCCATCTGGAAGGTCCCGGCGGGGACGGACGTCATGGTGGGCTGCGCCTGTGCCCCGAGGGTGAGGAAGAGAGAAGAGGCCAGGATTGCCCTCCTCGCTCTCTCCAGGGTCGCGGTCGCTTCGGTGGTCATCGGTGCTTCCCTCCGGTCGTAAGTTAGGGCGGCCGGCGTTCCCGCGCTTCACCCCGATGCAAGTTCTTTGTAAGAGGTGTAAGCGTGACGATCGCGCTCCGGCGGCCCGCCGGGCGTCCCGGCCGGAATAAGATCCGGACGGAGGGAAACGTGACCGTTGAACTGTTTCCCCGGCAGGCCCTGAGCCCTCGTCCCCGACCGGAGGGGCTTCCGGCGGGGACGCGTCTGGAGCCGCTCCTCTCCGCCCTGGCCGCAGCCCTCCTCCTCGCGGCCTTCCTGGCCGGGTCCGCCATCGCCGAGGAGCCCCGCGGGCGGGACCTGCGCGAACGCCTCATCCAGGCCGACTCGGTCTTCGCCTTTTCGGCGGACGTGCACCTCTCCCCGGAGGAGAAGGACGCGGACGCCGTGCTGAACGCCCTCCGGGCGTCCTACCTGAAGAGGTTCGCGGCGCAGCCCGACCTTCCGTTCCGGACCCCCTTCGCCTCCTCGCGGCAGGAGATCCGGGAGACCGGGCTTCACCGTGCCCTCCGCGCCATGCCCAAGGGAGGGATGCTCCACATCCACGCGACCGCCACCGGGCGGGTCGAGTGGATCGTGGACCGGGCGCTTTCGATGCCGGAGTGCCAGATCTTCTGGGAGGAGACGAACGAGACGAACGTCCACGGGCAGCTCGGCGTCTTTCCGGCGGGCCCCGCGCCGAAGGGCTGGATCCTCCTCTCGGGCCTGAAGGCAAGAAGGCCCGACCTCCGCCGGGAGCTGGTGGAGCTCTACACGCTCGGCCCGGAAGAGCTCGGCGTCCCGGACGTCTGGAAGGAGTTCGAGGCGATCTTCTGGCGAATCGACGGGTTCGTCTCGTACCGTCCCGTGTTTCTCGCCTACTACCTGGACGCGTTCGAGACCCTGGCGAGGGACGGCGTCCAGTTTCTGGAGCTCAGGACCAGCCTCGACCCGGTCCAGGCCGAGGACGGGACGCTGGTGGAGAGCCGGGGGGTCGTCGAGATGTACCGCTCGATCCTGGACCGGGTCCGGAAGAGCCACCCGGGGTTCGACCTGGCGATCATCGTGTGCGGGTCCCGCGGGGCCGACGCGTCCGAGGTGCGGGGAAAGATGGACCTCGAGAGGAGGCTGGCCGCGGAATACCCGGACCTGGTCGTCGGCTTCGACCTCGTGGGCGAGGAGGACCGGGGGAGGACGACCGAGTACTACGCGGCGGCGCTCGGAAGCCGGCCGCCCGTGCCGCTCTACCTCCACGGGGGGGAGAGCCTTTCCGCATCCAATTACAACGTCCTGGACGCCTGGCTGCTGGGCGCGCAGCGGATCGGACACGGAGTGAACCTGGTCAATTTCCTGCACCTCGAGCGGAAGGTCCGGGAGACGGGCACCGTCCTGGAGATCTGCCCGATCAGCAACCAGGCACTCGGCTACGTCCCCGACCTTCGCCTCCACCCGGCCCGCGGCCTGCTGATGCGGGGCGTCCAGGGAGTCCTCTCTTCCGACGATCCCGGAATCTTCCGGAGCGAGGGGCTCACCGACGAATTCTGGCAGGCCTACGTCGCCTGGGGTCTCGACCTGCGGGATCTCAAGCAGCTGGCCAGGAATTCCATCGTCCACAGCGGCCTCTCGCCCGCGCGAAGGCACCGCCACCTCGAAAGTTTCGACGCGCGCTGGCGGCGGTTCATCCGGTCGGTCACCGAGACCTGGCCGCGGGAAGCGCCGTAGACGGCGGGGCCGGCGGCCGCCGTCACCGCGGCAGGAGCGTCCTCGGGTCGTTCGTCGTGGCGTCGATGAGGGCGGCGTAGGCGGCCAGGGCGCCGGAGGCGGTCGGGGTGGAGAGGACGAGCCGCCCGGCGGTGTCGGCGGCGACCCCGAGGTCCCGGACGACGCGCGTCACCTGGGTCATGCCGAGGGGAGGGAGCGTGTAGCGCTTCGAGGCGAGGACGGCTCCGCTCGCGTCGACGAGGGAAACGTCTGCGTAGAGGGGCGACGTGGTGCCGTTCGTCAGGATCAGGTTCGTCCGGAAGGCCCCGTCCTCGCGGACGCCGAGGATCGTCCTGGTCGAGCCGGAGCGGATCAGGTCGGCGTCGGCGAACGCCGGGACGCTCTGGCCGAAGGTCCCGCCTCCCGGCGCCGGCGTGGAGGTCTGGCCGGAAACGGCGAGCGCCGTCGTGGACGAGGCGACGCGGAGGGCTCCGTAGCCGGAGGAGAGGCCGAAGACCGAGCCGAGGACGTCCGCGTAGGTCGCCCCCTTGCCCGCGGCGAGGGTGAAGCTCTTCTCCGTCCCGGCGGTGCCGTCGGCGTCGTGCCCGAGGAACTTCAGCGTGAGGGTGGCGTCGGACGTTCCCGTGTTCGCGATGGCGAGATCGGTCGTGTAGAAAGCGCCCCCGGCGCCCGAGGCCCGGGCGCTCGAAGGGAGGAGCCACGTGGCGGCGGGCGGCGGGACAGGAGGGGCCGCCACGGTGTAAGAGAAGGCGACCTGGCCGCTCACCTGCGTGGCGTTCTCGTCCTTCGGAAGGAACTCGCGGACGTACTCGACCTTCACTCCCGTGGACGCCACCGTCACCCGCAGGTAGCCCGCGTTGGGGAGGACGTCCCCTGACGTGTAGGCGTCGGCGTTGAACGCGGTGTAGGTGTAGTCGGCCGGGATCGGAACCTCCTGGTAGGTCACACCGTCGAGCTGCTGGTGGGCGAAGAGGTGGTCGTGCCCCTGGAAGAAGATCGTCACGTGGTTGGCGACCATCAGCTGGTGGAGCGGGACCGGCCACGTCGGGCGGCGCGTGGGGAATCCCCAGCTGCCGTCGGCGTCGTGGCCGCCCCACTCGTACTGGCCGGCGATCTCGATGCCGCCCCGCCCCGTTCCCATCACGTGGTGGGCGAAGACGAACTTCCACTTCGCCGTGCTCTGCTCGAGGGTCTGCTGGAGCCACTGATATTGCGTGTCGCCGTGCGAGATGAGCCACCGGTCGGCCGTCTTCCCGGACGAGCTGCCGATCCCGTTGTCGACCATGGCGGGCGAGCTCCAGTAGGGGTCGATGACGACGAAGAGGGCGTCCCCGTTCTGCCAGGCGTAGGAGTTCCGGAGCGGCCCGATGCCGGAGAGCGGGCTGGCGTTTCCCGAGTAGAAGGCGCCGGTCGAGGCGTCGTTCGGCGCCGGCATCGGGTAGTAGAGGTTCCGCGCGTTCTGGGCCCAGACGGGGACCTGGTTGCTGTTCGTGCCGTCGGAGGGGAGGTTGTAATTCCAGAGCGACGCCTGCTCGTGGTTTCCGTTCACCAGGAAGAGCGTGGAGCTGCGCGAGACGAGGTCGAGCCAGGGGAGCTGGAGGGTGTACCGCCCGGTGACGGAGGGCTGCGTGTAGGGGGTGGGAAGGGTGTCGACGCTGAAGTCGTCGCCGCTCAGGATGTAGAAGTCGGGCTGGTCCTTCGAGGCGGCGGTCAGCGTCTGAACGTAGAGGTCCGGGTCGAACATCGATTTCGCGCGCTCGGGGTGGGAGTCCCCCTGGATGCAGAAGACGAAGGAGCTGCCCGCCGGGCGCATCGTGTGGAAGGTCCGCTCGGAGCCCGCCGTGAAGGCGCCGGTCGTGCCGGCCGTGCGGTACTGGAGGCGGTAGTAGTAGCGGGTGTCGGCGGCGAGGCCCGGGATCACCGTCTGCGAGGCGAAGAAGCCGGTCGCGTACGGGTCGGCCGGCAGGACGGCGGCCGGCGTGGCGCCGGTGTAGGCGCCGGAGGAGACGCCGTACTGGAAGGAGATCTCGAGGGCCGCGTCGGCGCGCGCGCCGATCGTCACCGAGCGGTCGGTCAGCTGCCCGGCAACGAGCGTGACCGTCGGAGCCGCTTCGAGCGGGGCCGGGGCGAGCGAAGTGACCGCAAGGAGGAGGGCGGGGGCCAGGCGGTTCAATGCGGAGAAGGGCGGGAAGTTCTTCATCGCGGCAGGAGCGTCCTCGGATCGTTCGTGGTGGCGTCGATGACGGAGGCGTAGGCGGCGAAGGAGCCTCCGGCCGTGGGGGTCGAGAGGACAGCGCGTGCGCCGCTGACGTCGGACGAGACCCCCAGGTCGCGTGCGACGCGGGTCACCTGGGTCATCCCGAGGGGCGGCAGGGAGTAGCGTTTGGTGGCGAGCGCCGCCCCGCTCTCGGCGACGAGCGCGACGTCGACGTCGAGGGGCGAGGTCGTCGCGTTCGCGAGGATCAGGTTCGTCCGGAACGCGGAGTCCTCCCGGACGCCCAGGATCGTCCGAGGCGTCCCGGCCAGGACCAGATCGGCCGCGCCGAAGCCGGGGACGCTCTGGCCGAACGTCCCGCCTGCGGGCGCCGGGGTCGAGGTCTGGCTCGAGACGGCGAGGGAGGCGGTGGACGAGGCGACCCGGATCGCGCCGTAGCCGGAGGAGAGGCCGAAGACGGAGCCCAGGACGTCCGTGTACGCGGCCGACCTCCCGGCGGCGAGCGTGAAGCTCTTCTCGGGGCCGGCCGTCCCGTCCGCGTCGTGCCCGAGGAACTTCAGCGTGAGGGAGGCGTCGGCGGTCCCCGTGTTCGCGACGGCGAGATCGGTCGTGTAGAAGGCGCCGCCGGCGCCCGAGGCGTGCGCGCTGGACGGGAGGATCCAGGTCGCGGCAGCGGCGGGGCCTGTTCCCTTCCCCGTCACCGTGTACGAGAAGACGGTGTCTCCGTTGTGGCGGGTCGCGGTCTCGTCGGTCGGGAGGAGCGAGCGGACGTAGTCGACGGTCGCCTTTCCGCCTTCCACCTTGACCCGCAAGTGGCCGGAGCTGCCGTAGAGCACCCCGGTCGTGTAGCCGTAGTCGGCCGCGCTCGAGGTGCTGTCGGGGCGGGGGAAGCCCGGCTGCGGGACCTCGTGGTAGACGATCCCGTCGAGGTCCTGCTTGACGAAGAGGTGGTCGTGTCCGTGGAAGAGGGCGGTGACGCCGGTCCGGACGAACAGAGCGTGAATCGGTTCGGCCCAGCCGGGCCGCTTCGCGGCGAAGCCGGGGGAGCCGTCGGCGTTGGCCCCGCCCCACTCCCAGAGGCCGGCGGCCTCCACGCCGCCGCGGCGGTCCTTCCCGAACCCCCCCACGAGGTGGTGGACGAAGACGAACTTCAGCTTCGCCGGGCTCGTCTCGAGCGTTCTCTTCAGCCACGCGTACTGGTCGGCCCCGAGCGTCCAGCTCCAGTTGTCGGTCCCGTTCCCCTGCGCCCGCGTCGGCCAGAAGGGGTCCAGCACCACGGTCAGGACGTCGCCCCAGGTGAAGGCGTAGTAGTTCTGGAGCAGCCCGACGCTCGGCTCGGGTGTCGAGTTCCCCGTGTAGAACGAGTCCGGGACCGGGTTCGGGAAGAGCTGGGTCCGCAGGAGCGCGGACCACTCGGGCATACTCGTGGTTTGGCCGTCGGCCAGCCAGCCGAGCTCCCCGTCGTGGTTCCCGAGCGTGAAGAAGAGGGGGGCCGACGAGCAGACCAGCCCGAGGTAGTAGCGCTGGGCGTAGTACTGCGGCAGGGCGTCGGTGAAGACCGGGTACTTCTCCGTCATGAAGGTGTCGCCGAGGTCGACGTGGAAATCGGGGAGGTCCGCGGCCGCGTTCGCGAGCGTCCGGGCGTAGAGGGCGGTCGACGTGTTGCTGTCCAGGTGCGAGTCGGCCTGGATCGTGAAGGTGAAGCTCGCGCCCGGGGGGCGCGCGGTCCGGAAGCGCTGCGAGGTGGTGGCGGTGTAAGCGCCGCTCGTCCCCGACCGCCACCAGAGGCGGTACGTGTAGGCGGTGTCGGCCTGGAGGGAGTCGAGGAGGAACTCGACCCCCTGCTCCTTCGGGAGCGGCTGGACCGCGGTGGAGGTCGGAGCGCCTCCGGACGCGGGTGAGAACTCGGCGAACCCGTCCCCGTCCTGGTACGCGACGACGCTGACGACGACGCTGCGGCCGGTGGGCCTCCCCAGGATCACGTCGACCGGGTGCGCCGGGACGTCGAAGGCAGCGGCCGCAGGGAGGGCTCCGAGGAGAGCGACGATCGCGAGCATCCGGTACCGCGCTCGTACGCCGGCTCCAGCCGGGCGTGCAGGAAAGGTCTGTGAGGAACGTAGACCGCCGGGAATCGCGCCGGAGCCGTTCGTTGCCATCGTCAGCCATCTATCCGTCGAACCGATAGCCGAGACGGTGGACCGTGACGATGTGGACCGGGTGCGAGGGGTTCGGCTCCACCTTCGACCGGAGCGAGGCGACGTGGACGTCGACCGTCCGGGAGACCGGGGTGGCGTCGTATCCCCACACCTCGTCGAGGAGGCGGTCGCGGGAGAGCAACTCGCCTCGGTGCTCGACCAGGTATCGAAGGAGCCGGAGCTCCATGCTCGAAAGCGGGACGGGAGCCCCGGCGCGGGTCACCTCGGCGCGCCGGAAATCGGCCCGGACCTCCCCGAACGTGAACATGTCCGGGGCGGCGCTTCCCGAGAGGCGCCGCCGGAGGAGGGCCTCGAGGCGCGCCAGGAGCTCGATCATCTCGAACGGCTTCGTCAGGTAGTCGTCAGCCCCTAGCCTCAGGCCCACCACCTTGTCCACCACCTGGGACCTCGCCGTGAGCATGAGGATGGGGAGCGAAAGGCCGCGCTGGCGGAGCTCGCGGCAGACCGCGAAGCCGTCCATCCCGGGGAGCATGACGTCGAGGATCGCGACGTCGAACACCCGTTCCGATGCGAGGACGAGGGCCGACTCCCCGTCGCCGCGCGACTCCACCTCGTAGCCCTCGGCCTCGAGCCGGTCGCTCAGCGTGAGGACGAGGCTCTCCTCGTCCTCGACGAGGAGCACGCGGGGCGCGATTCTCTTCGGCGACGACGTCTTCACGCGCCCCTTCCCTTCCCGGCGGCGGTCGGCAGGTGGACGGTGAACGTGCTCCCCTGGCCCGGGACCGATTCCGCGGTCACGCGTCCGCCGTGCGCCTCGACGATTCCCCTCACGACGGCAAGACCCACTCCGCTCCCGGGGATGCCCGCCGCCGACGGGTCGGCGCTCCGGAAGAAGGGATCGAACAGGTGCGGCAGGTCGCTCCGGCGGATGCCGATGCCGTGGTCCGAGACCGACAGCAGCACTTCCTCCCCGCCGGAGGTGGCCGCCAGTCTCGCCCCCACGCCGATCCACCGTGCGCTGCCGCCGTACTTGAGGGCGTTGTCCACGAGGTTCCCCAGCGCCTGACGCAGGGCCGCGGCGTCGCCGCGCACCTCGGGAAGCCCCTCGGCGACGTCCCGCTCGACGGCGACTCGCTTCTCGTCGAGCACCCAGCGGCAGTCGGCCAGGACCCCGTCGACGAGCGAAGCGACGTCGACCGGCTCCGCCTGGAAGGTCTGCGCCCCGGACTGGATCCCGGCGAAGGTGAGGACCCGGCCGACCATCTCGGTGAGGCGGCGGCCCTCCCTCTCGATGAGAGCCCCGTACTTCTTCACCTTCTCGGGGTCGGAGACGATCCCGTCCGCGAGGTTCTGCCCCGCGGAGCGCATCGCGGTCAGCGGCGTCCTCAGCTCGTGCGACACCCCGGCCACGAAGTCCATCTGCTGCCGGGCGAGCCGCTGGGCGCGCCGGGTCGACGACACCAGGACCACGACGGCCGCCCCGAGCAGCACGAGGACCGCGAGGCTGATCGCGAGGTTCCGCCGCCGCGCGCCGGTCACGGCGTCCTCGAGCGAGCCCGCGGGGTGGTGGACCGCGACGACCCACCTTCCCGGATCGGGCTCGTCGCCCGGGCGCTGGAGCGCGAAGAGGTTCCGGACGGCATCGGCCGTCCTCGCCGTCGCGTCCTCCACCCGGGGCCCGCCCCGGAAGATGACGACCCTGGGATCGGCGGCGACCGCCACGGTCACCGCGTACGCCAGGCCCTCCCGCCCGCCGAACTCGCGCTCCGCCAGCCGGGGGAGCATCTCCTTCCCGAGATACTCCAGGTCCAGCCGGACGACGACGTGGTGACGGGGCGGGCGCCGGTCGGCGCCTCCACCGGGCTCCTCGCCGCGCGGCGCGGGCCCTCTCTCGGCCTTCTCGGTCCCGTCCTGCCTGGGGGGGCGAGCGTTCCGGGGCGCGAGGACGAGGCCGGGAAGGCGTTCGTCCAGGAGGGGAACCCTCCCCCGCGCCTCGAAGATCCGCCGGACCGATTCGAGGTCAGGCTCCCACGAGCCAGGGACCAGACGTCCGGCCGGTTCGTCGAGCCTCCGGAGCTCCACCTCGCCCCGCTCGAGCCTCGTGACGACGAGCAGCTCGCGGACGAGCTTCGGACCGGCCGCCGTCGACCGCCACCGGGCCAGCCGGTCCACGAGGTCCCGTTCCAGGTCGGCGTCGCCGAGGTCCTCGGCAACCTCGAACGATCGGGACGTCCGGACCAGCTCGCGGTCGAAGTCGGCGCAGAAGCGCTCCGCGGCGGAATCGAGGCTCGCCTTCAGGCGGTCGCGCTCGGCCTCGCTCACCCTGGCGATCCACCGGTATTGCAGGGCCGCCAGCGCGACGAGAGCGACGATCAGGCCCGCGACCAACACCACGGGAAGGAGGGCTCTCTCAGAGGGTCGGGGCACGCCTCAGTCTAGGGCGAACGAACTAGCCTGAACTCAACACTTTACATTTCTTGCAACTGATTTTCGTCGTCCTGATCTCCCGGTGCGCCGGGGAGCGAGGAGCGCGCCCTCCTCGATCCTGCTCGCTGGCCTCTGGATCTTCCAGGTGAAGTCCAGGGAAGAGGGAATCGAGAAGATAATCGACGGGAATCAGTCCCCCCCGAGGAGGTTCCCCATCCACAGACCGATTGGAGCGGCCCTCTGCCTCCTGCCGGCGATCGCGATGGCAGCCCTCGACCCCGTCACGGACGCCGCCGACCGGCTCGACCCGGAGGCCCCGGCCCTCGCGGCCGCGGCCCGCTCGCCGGAGCCCGCCCTGCGTGCCCGAGCCGCCGAGGCGTTCGGCCGGATCCAGAAGCCGGCGTGCGTCGACCCGCTCCTCGGCCTCGTCCACGACCGCTCGCCGCTCGTCCGCGAGGCCGCCCTCTTCGCGCTGGGGCAGCTGGCGTGGAAGGCCGGCTTCGCAGCCGGGCGCGAGCCCGAGATCGTCCGGGCGATCGCCCCGATGCTCACGGATCGGGATCGGGGCATCCGGCTGGCGGCCATCGAGGCGACCGGAAAGCTGGGGATGGAGCGCGCGCCGGAGTCCCTGGCCCCGCTTCTCTCCGATCGCGACGGCGCGATCCGGGCGGAGGCGCTGCTGGGCCTGTTCCGCTACCGCTTCGTCTTCAGGCAGCGGAACCCCGGCGAGACCCCCGCGCCGCTTCCTCAGCCGGTCCTGGACCGGATGCTCCCCCTCGCGCGCGACCGGCGAGCGGAGGTCCGCCGCGCGCTCGTCTACGGCTTCGCCCGTTTCAAGGACGAACGGGCGCTCTCTCTCGTGGCGGCGCTCTCGGACGACCCGGACGAGTGGACCCGCCTCTTCTCGCTCCTCGCTCTGACGAGGATCGGGGACCCGTCCTCGGCCGAGGCCGTCGAGGCGCGCCTCCACGACCGGAGCGCGAACGTGAGACGGGCGGCCGTCCAGGCGGCCGCGGCGGTGGGTTGGGCGGAGGCCGCCGGGGTCCTCCGGCACGACCCGGACCTCCACGTCCGGTCGGCGGTCGCCGAGGTCCTGGCCGGGGCCGTGCTCCTCCCGGGGGACCGGGTGCCGGACTGGCTGAGGGAGCTGGCGCGGGACTGCCAGGTCGAGGTCCGGTCCGCCGCCGTCAGGGCGCTCGCATCCCGGTTGAAGGGCGCCGCCCGGGAGGACCTCCGCGCGGCCTTCTCGGACGCGGCCGACTCCGTCCGGGCGGCGGCCGTCGAGGCGATGGCGTCGCTCCCCGCGGGGGACCGCGACGCACTTTTCCCGCTCGTCCTCGCGGACGGCTCGGTCGCCGTGAGGGGCGCGCTCGTCGCGCTCGTCGCGGCGGACCCGCGGCCCGAGGCGCTCGCCCTGATCGAGCGGGAGCTCTCCTCCGCGCGGGTGGACGTGCGGGCGGCGGCCATCACGGCCCTGGCTTCCCGGAAGGAGCCCCGGGCGCTCGACCTGGCGTGGCAGGCCTACCTCGAGAACCCTGGGATGCGCCTCGTGGCTCTCCGCGAGGCCGTCGTCGGGGCGCTCGCCGCCTTCGAGGGCGAGGCCAGCACCGGTCGGCTTCGCGAGGTCGTCCACGATCCCGCGTACCCCGTCGCGGTGGCAGCCCACCAGCTCCTCGTGAAGCGAGGCGTCCGGGACGTCACCCCGCCCGAGGAGTTGCTGACCTTCTCCCCGTATCGCGACCTCGCCCTCCCCGAGCGCCCGGTCGTCACGCTCGAGACGACGAAGGGGGCGATCGTGATGGTCCTCTACCGCGACCTCGCTCCCGTCCACGTGGCCAACGCCGTCGGACTGGTCCGCCAGGGCTTCTTCGACGGCAAGACCTGGCAGCGGGTCGTTCCCAACTTCGTGATCCAGGGGGGATCGCCCAGCCCGCTCGGCGAGGAAGGCCAGGAGTGGCTCCTTCGCGCCGAGGTGAATCGGGCCCGCTTCGGCCGAGGCGCGGTCGGGATGTCGCGCGGCGACCTCTTCGGCACCGGCGATTCCGAGTTCTTCGTCGACCACGTCCCGGCCCCGCACCTGGACGGCCAGTACACCTGCTTCGGCCAGGTCGTCCGGGGCCTTCGCGTCCTGGACCGGATCGAGGCCGGCGACCTGATCCTCCGGGCGACGGAGGGAGGGGACGCGGCGGCTGCCGGTGGGTGGTCGACTCTCACGGACGGGATCGAGGCTGGAGCCCACGCCGGGCCCGTCATCCCCGCACGCCGTCCTTGACCGCACCGCGCGTGTGCACCGCGCGTGAAGAGAACCTCCCCGCTGTGTGTTACTTTCTTCCTCCCTCTCACGACCTTCAGCCAGAGGAGATCCCGTGGCGACATTCCTCGAGATGCGCGACATCACCAAGGAATTCCCTGGGGTGAAGGCGCTCGACCGTGTCTCGATGACGGTCGAGCAGGGCGAGATCCACGCGATCTGCGGCGAGAACGGCGCGGGCAAGTCGACCCTGATGAAGGTGCTCTCGGGGGTGTACCCGTTCGGCAGCTATTCGGGCGAGATCCTCTACAAGGGCGGGCCCGCCGCCTTCCGGGACATTCGCGCCAGCGAGCGGGCCGGCATCGCCATCATCCACCAGGAGCTCGCCCTCGTTCCCGAGCTGTCGATCACCGAGAACCTCTTCCTCGGCAACGAGGTGGCGCGGCGGGGCGTGATCGACTGGGTCGCGGCGAAGGCCCGTGCCCGGGCTCTGATGGCCCGGGTGGGCCTCGACGAGGACCCCGGGACCGCCATCGGGACCATCGGCGTCGGCAAGCAGCAGCTGGTGGAGATCGCCAAGGCGCTCAACAAGAACGTCGAGCTGCTGATCCTCGACGAGCCCACGGCGGCGCTCAACGAGGAAGACTCCGCACACCTGCTCGACCTCATGCGCGACCTGCGGGGCCGGGGCATCACCTGCATCATGATCAGCCACAAGCTGAACGAGATACGGGCGATCGCCGACGCCATCACGATCCTCCGCGACGGCCAGTCGGTCGAGACCCTGCGCGTCGACGCGGGCCTGGACGAGGACCGGATCATCCGAGGCATGGTGGGCCGATCGCTCGGCTCCCGCTACCCCGAGCGCCATCCCGCCGTCGGCGACGTCTTCTTCGAGGTGAGGGACTGGACCGTGCGGCACCCGCAGATCCCCGACCGGCTCGTCTGCAAGGGGTCGAACTTCTTCGTCAGGCGCGGCGAGATCGTCGGCTTCGCCGGGCTGATGGGCTCCGGCCGCACCGAGCTCGCCCGTTCGCTGTTCGGCCGCTCCTACGGCCTCTTCGTGCGCGGGTCGATCCTCAAGGACGGGCGGGAGCTCCGCCTGCGCCGCGTGGCGGACGCCATCCTCGAGGGCATCGCCTACGTCACCGAGGACCGCAAGACGCTGGGGCTCAACCTCCTCGACGACATCAAGACCACCATCGTCTCCGCCGACCTCGACCGGGTCTCCCGGCACTCGGTGATCGACCCGAACCGCGAATTCTCGGTGGCGGAGAGCTTCCACCGCCTCCTCAATATCAAGACCCGGACGGTCGACGAAGGGGTCTCCAAGCTCTCCGGCGGCAACCAGCAGAAGGTCGTCCTCGCCAAGTGGCTGTACACCGAGCCCGATCTCCTGATCCTCGACGAGCCCACCCGCGGTATCGACGTCGGCGCCAAGTACGAGATCTACGGCATCATCAACAAGCTCGCCGAGTCGGGCAAGGGGGTCGTCGTCATCTCCTCCGAGCTTCCCGAGGTGCTGGGCATCTCCGACCGGATCTACGCCATCTGCGAGGGAGCGATCACCGGAGCGCTCGACCGGGCCGAAGCCAGCCAGGAGAAGCTGATGAAGCTCATGACCCTCACCGGGGCGGGCGGGCGTCCTGCCGACAAGCCAGGGCAGCAGAGCGGGAGCGTTCGATGAAGCAATTGAAGGACATCTTCGTGGGTGATCTCCGCCGGTTCGGCATGCTGTTCACCCTGGTCGCCCTCGTCGCGTTCTTCCACGTGCGGACCGGCGGCTACGTGCTGACCCCGGCCAACGTGATGAACCTTCTCAACGGCAACTCCTACATCCTCGTCCTGGCGATCGGCATGGTGCTGGTGATCATCGCCGGACACATCGACCTCTCCGTCGGGTCGGTTGCCGCCTTTGCCGGGATCGTCATGGCGCTGGCCATCCGCGACTGGGGCTTTCCCCCCTGGGCGGGCGTCCTGCTCTGCCTCGCCGTCGGCGCCGCCATCGGCGCCTGGCAGGGGTTCTGGGTGGCCTACGCCGGGATTCCCGGCTTCGTCGTGACGCTGGCCGGGATGATGCTCTTCCGGGGAGCCAACCAGCTGGTCGGCCATTCGAACACCATCCCCGTCCCCGACGCGATCCAGTTCCTGGGCGGCGGCTACCTCCCCGAGGTCGGACCTGACACCGGCTACAACAACCTGACCCTGGCCCTGGGCCTGACCGCCATCCTGTGGCTCGTCGTCGGGTCCCTTCGCGCCCGTCAGGCGGCCCGGCGGGCAGGGGGCGAGGTGCGTCCGCTCTGGATGGTCGCTGCCCGCCTGGCGCTCCTCGGCGGGGTCGTCGCGTATTCGACCTACCTGTTCGCCACCGGCCGCCCCGGCACGTCCTTTCCCATCCCCGGCCTGATTCTCTTCAGCCTGGTGATCCTGTACTCGTTCGTCTCCGGGCGGACCATCGTCGGCCGCCACGTCTATGCGGTGGGAGGCAACAGGCAGGCCGCCGAGCTGTCCGGTGTCGACACCCGCGGCGTCACCTTCCTCGTGATGATGAACATGTCGGTCCTCGCCGCGACCGCGGGCCTCATGTTCGTCGGGCGCTCGACCGCCTCCGGCCCCTTCGACGGGTTCAACTGGGAGCTCGACGCCATCTCGGCGGTGTTCATCGGCGGCGCTGCGGTCTCGGGCGGCGTGGGAACCGTGATCGGTTCGATCATCGGGGGCTTCGTGATGGCGGTACTCAACAATGGCCTGCAGCTCCTGGGCGTCGGCGCCGACATGACGCAGGTCATCAAGGGGCTGGTGCTCCTGATCGCGGTCGCCTTCGACGTCCTCAACAAGACGCAGGGCAGGCCGTCCATCCTCGGGCTGCTCCTGCGGGACCGCCGGGGGGGCGGGCAGGCGCCGGCGGCCGCCTCCGCAGCTTCTCCCGCAGCTCCTGCCGGCGGCCCCGGCAAAGACGGCACCGACGCCGCGAAGCGGAGCTGAGAGCCCGTGCGCGGCGTGGCGACCCTGCTCGTGGTCTTCGGTGCCGCCGGAGCGCTGGCGCTGGCCGGGTGCGGCGGGGGCCGCAGAAGCCGAGCGGCCGCGCGACCCGGCGCCGAGGCCCAGGGCTTCGAGAAGGGCGCGACGATCGGTGTCGCGCTCCCGCAGAAGACCTCCGAGAACTGGGTCCTCGCCGAGAAGCTCTTCCAGGAGGGGCTCGAGGAAGCCGGCTACAGGGCCGACGTCCAGTTCGCCAACGGCGGCGTGCCGGAACAGCAAAATCAGGTCCAGACGATGGTGATCAAGGGAGCCAGGGTCGTCGTCGTGGGCGCGATCGACGGCTCCCAGCTCGGCGCGCAGGTCAAGGAGGCCAAGGCCTCGGGCGCCACCGTCATCGCCTACGACCGCCTGCTCCTGAACACCAGGGCGGTCGACTATTACCTGGCCTACGACAACTTCAAGGTCGGCGAGCTCCAGGGGAGGTCCCTGCTCGAGGGGCTGAAGAAGCGCAAGGGCCAGGCGCCCTGGAACGTCGAGCTCGTGGCTGGCTCGCCCGACGATTCCAACAGCAAGGTCTTCTTCGACGGAGCCATGAGCGTGCTCCGGCCCGGGATCGACGACGGCACCCTGGTGGTGAAATCTGGCCAGACGTCGTTCTCGCAGGCCTCGACGCAGGGCTGGAAGAGCGAGAACGCGCAGAAACGGATGGACACCCTCCTCGCCGGCACCTACTCGAAGGCGGAGCTCGCGGGAATTCTGGCCCCGAACGACACTCTCGCCCGCGCCGTCCTCACCGCGGCGAGAGCCGCCGGCAAGGAGCTGCCGGTGGTGACCGGGCAGGATTCCGAGGTCGAGTCCGTGAAGTCCATCCTGAAAGGCGAGCAGTACTCGACGATCAACAAGGACACGGCGAACCTCGTCAGGCACGCCATCGAGATGGTCAACGACCTCCAGCAGGGCAGGACCCCCGCGGTGAACGACACCAGGAGCTACGGCAACGGCGCCAAGATCGTCCCCGCGTACCTGCTGGAGCCCAGGATCGTCACCCTGGAGAACGTGAGGGAGTCGTACGCCAACGACCCCGTCCTGAAGCACGTCGTCATCCCGTGACCCTGCCCGCCCGCGAGCCAGGGCGGTGGTTGAAGGCGCCACGAAGGCGCCGCTTGCTGTCTCGCTGGAGTCGAGCAAGGGCCGGAACGGGGCCAGTTCGGCGAAAAGACCCAATGAGGATTGACTGTATTGACTGATTGACTTCCCGACGATGCACGCCCGATGTTGCGCGAGGAGCCACCGGGAAATCCGGGAGTTCGGCTTCGACGCGAACGGCGAAGGTGCCGATGGTATATTTCTACAATTGCGACAGCGGACATTGAAGGGGTTCCGCTCGTCGTCCGGATATCGGACCCAGAAGAGAAGGAGCTTCGGATGGGGAGATCGTGGGTCGCCGCCCTGCTCGCGATCGGGTTGAGCCTCGTGGCAAACGCCCAGGAATCGAGCCCGCCCGACCTCTCGACGCTCTCGCTTGAACAGCTCATGAACGTCGAGGTAGTCCAGGCCGCCTCCCGGTTCGAGCAGAGTTCGCGAGAGGCTCCGGCGACCGTCACGGTCGTGACGGCAGCCGAGATCCGCCAGTTCGGCTGGCGGACGCTGGACGAGATCCTCAGGGCGGTCCGGGGGATCTACCTCACGAGCGACCGGACCTACTCCTACGTCGGCATCCGCGGCCTCAGCAGGCCCGGCGACTTCAACTCCCGCCTCCTCGTCCTGGTCGACGGCCACCACCTCAACGAGAACGTCTACGAGTCCGTCCAGGTGGAAGGGGGGTTCCCCCTCGACGTCGACCTGATCGACAGGATCGAGGTCGTGAGGGGCCCGGGCTCCTCGCTCTACGGCGCCAACGCCTTCTTCGGCGTCGTCAACGTGATCACGCGGCCGCCCCGGGACGTCCGGACGGTCGAGGTCGCGGCGTCGGCCGCGAGCTTCGGGACCTTCGGGGGGCGCCTGACCGCCGGGGGCGCCGTGCCGGACGGCCCGGAGGGGATGGTCTCGGGCAGCATCCAGTCCTCGAAGGGGCAGACCCTCTACTTTCCGGAGTTCGACTCCCCGCAGACGAAGGGCGGAATCGCCGAGGGGATCGACGGCGAGAGGTTCTCGAGCCTCTTCGGGAAGGCCTCGTGGAAGGGGGTGACCCTGGAAGGGGCGTGGGTGAGCCGCGAGAAGACGATCCCGACCGCTTCCTTTTGGACCCTCTTCGGCGACTCCCGCAACCGGACGGTGGACGGGGGCTGGTACCTCGATCTCTCGACGGAGCGAGACCTCGGGGGAGGCTGGGACCTCTCGGCTAGGGCTTCCTACCAGCGAAGCTCGACCGACGGCGACTACGTCTACCCCGAGGCGCCCGGCGTCGTCAACCGCGACTTCGCCCGCGGCACCTCGTGGGGAGGCGAGGCGGTCGCCGGCTACTCGGGTCTCGCCGGCCACCGGCTCCTCGCCGGGGCCGAGTTCCAGGACAACAACCTCCAGGCGTTCGGGAACTACGATCTCTCCCCGTATGCCGGCTACCTCGACGTGAGGGGCTCGTCGACCCGCTGGGCGGTCTTCGCGCAGGACGAGTGGCGTCTCTCGAGGGTTCTCCTCCTGAGCCTGGGCGCCCGGTGGGACCAGTACTCGACGTTCGGGGGGCACGCGAGCCCGAGGCTCGGCGCCGTCCTGATGCCGGACGCCGCGACGACCGTGAAGCTGGTCTTCGGAACGGCGTTCCGCGCCCCCTCCGCCTACGAGCGGCTCTACGAGCTCCCCTCCGGAGGCCAGAAGGGGAACCTCGACCTCCGGCCGGAAACGATCCGGTCCGGCGAGCTGGCCGTCGAACGCCTTCTCGGCGAGAACTTGCAGGTTCGCGTGATGGGCTTCGCATACCGGGTTGACGGCCTCGTCTCGTTGGTCGTCGACCCCACGGACGGAATGCTCCAGTACCAGAACACCGACCGGGTCGACGGCACGGGCGTGGAGGCTTCGATCGTCGGACGGTGGCCCTGGGCCATGGCGAGCCTGAGCCTGACCTCCCAGGACGTGCGCAACGAGGCAACCGATGCCTGGCTCACCAACTCGCCCCGGACCCTCGCGAAGCTCCACGTGACCGTGCCGCTCCGCGGGGAGCGCCTCTCGGCGGGCCTCGAGGCGCTCTACACGGGGCGGCGCCTGACGCTCGGGGGAGAGATCCTCCCGGGCTTTCTCCTGACGAACCTGACGCTTCTCTCCACCTCCCTCCTGCCGGGTCTTTCGGTCTCGGCGACCGTCACGAACCTCTTCGACGAGAAGTACTCGGAGCCTGCCTCGGCGGAGTTCGTCCAGGACGCGATCATGCAGAACGGGCGGGCCTTCCGACTTCACGCCGTGATCCGGTTCTGAGGACCGTGAAAACGCCGATCGACACTTCGCGCCTGCGAGTCGCCGCCAGGGTCCTCCTCCTCGTGGCGTCGGGCAGCGCTGCGGCGGTGCCGCTCCCGGCCCCCGCTCCCACGCCCACGCCGGTCGCGCGCGCCCCCGAGCCCACGCTCAAGGCGGCGTTCCTCTACAACTTCGCCCTCTTCGTCGAGTGGCCCGAGGAGGCCCGGAAGGGTCCGCTCCTGATCTGCGTCCTGGGGACGGACCCCTTTGGAGAGGTTCTTCCAGCCACGCTCCGGAGCAAGACGGCGAACGGCAGGAAGCTGCGGTCGGCGGTCGCTGTCACCGCCGCCGAGATCGCCCCGTGCTCCGTCCTCTACGTCCCGGCGGCCGAGAGCGCCACCCATCGACGCATCCTCGACACCCTCGCCGGGCGACCGATCCTGACCGTCGGAGAGTCGGAGGAATTCCTCGACGCCGGTGGGATCATCCGGCTCTTCCTCGACGGCGGTCGCCTCCGGTTCGAGGTGAACGCGGCGGCGGCCGAACGATCGAGGCTGAAGGTCAGCGCGCAGCTCCTGGAGCTCTCCCGCAAGGGAACGAAGGGCCCGGGGGAAAGGGCAGCAGACCGTTGAAGCACCTCCGCGAGTTGCCCCTCCGCTGGAAGCTGACGATCGTCATCACGGCCGCGGTCGAGGTCTTCCTGGCCGCGAGCTTCCTCGCCTTCTTCGCCTTCGACCTGAGCAGCACGCGCGCGGCCATGACCCGCGAGGTGACGGCGCTGGCGGACGTGGTGGGGTCGGCCAGCGGAGCCGCGCTCGCGTTCCGGGACGCCGAGGCCGCTCGCCAGACCCTGGAAGCGTTCGGCGTCCGTCCGAACATCGTCGCGGCAAGCCTCCACGACCTCTCGGGCGAGCCGCTCGCGGGATTCCGGCATGACGGGAAGAAGGCGGAGCCTCTCGGAACCCGGGTCGTCGAGTCCGCCGAGTTCCGGGGCGGGAGGCTCCTCGTCCGCCGGCCCGTGCGGTACCGGGGAAGCCTGCTCGGATCGGTCGCCCTCGAGGCCGACCTGAGCGAGATGAACGCCCGGACCATGCGCTTCGGCTCGACGTCCCTTCTGCTGTTCGCGGCAGCGGCCGGCGCCGGGATCCTCCTCGCCTCCCGGCTCCAGAGGGTCGTCTCCGTGCCGATCCTCGCCCTCGCGGGGGCGGCCCAGAAGGTGACCCGGGAAAAGGCCTACGGCGTGCGGGTCGCCAAGAGCGAAGACGACGAGATCGGGGGACTGACCGACGCCTTCAACGGGATGCTCGAGGAGGTTCAGTCCCGCGACCAGGCGCTCCAGCAGGCCCAGGGAAAGCTGACCAGCCACGTCGTGGAGCTGCAGGCCGAGGTGGCGGAACGCGTGAAGGCACAGGACGCGCTCCGGCAACGGGAGGAGGAGTACCGGCACCTCGCGTTCCACGACCCGCTGACCTCTCTCCCGAACCGGGCGCTCTTCCACGACCGCCTCTCCGTGGCCCTGGCTCGGGCCACGAGGGCCCGGACGCGGATGGCCGTCCTCTTCCTCGACGTCGACCGGTTCAAGGTGGTCAACGACTCCATGGGTCACAAGGTGGGAGACGAGCTCCTCCAGGCCTTCGCTCGCCGGCTGAAGGGCTCCCTGAGGGAAGAGGACACCCTTGCCCGGCTGGGGGGCGACGAGTTCGTCATCCTGCTCCCGCAAATCGTCGCGATCAGCGATGCCGTGCTCCTCGCGCAGCGGATCCTGGCGAGTCTCGATGAGCCCTTCCCCGGCCCGGGGGCGGACATCTTCGTCTCGGCCAGCATCGGGATCAGCTTCTACCCGGACGACGGCCAGGACGCGGGCACCCTCCTCAGGAACGCCGATACGGCGATGTACCGGGCGAAGGAGCTGGGGCGCGGCACCTACCAGCTCTACGAGGTCGTCCTACACAAACGGATGCTCCATCGCATCACGCTGGAGCGCGAGCTCCGCCTGGCGATCCAGCGCGAGGAGCTGACGCTCCTCTTCCAGCCCGTCCTCTCCGTCGCGACGGGACGGATCGTCGCCGCCGAGGCGCTGGCTCGCTGGAAGCACGCCGACCTGGGTGACGTCTCGCCCGACGTGTTCATCCCGCTCGCCGAGGAGACCGGGCTGATCTTCCCGCTCGGGGCCTGGGTGCTCGAGTCCGCGTGCCGCGAGGCGGTCCACTGGCGGACCCAGGGGCTGCAGTGGGTCCGGGTCCTGGTCAACATTTCCACCCGCCAGTTCCTCCAGAAGGACTTCCTCGGCAGCGTGACGGGCACCCTGGAGCGGACCGGGCTCCCCCCGTCCCGGCTCGAGCTGGAGCTGACGGAGAGCGTCGTGATCAACGACGTGGAGACGACGATCGACAGGATGAAAGCCCTTCGCGAGCTGGGTATGCGGGTGGCGATCGACGATTTCGGAACCGGGTACTCCTCCCTCAGCTACCTTCGTCGCCTTCCGTTCGACACGGTCAAGCTGGACCGATCCTTCGTGGCGGACCTTTCCGAGGGGGGCCGGGACGCCGCGATCGCCCAGGCCATCGTCGCGATGGGCCACAGCCTGGGCGCCGACATCGTGGCCGAGGGGGTGGAAACCGAAGAGCAGCGGGCGGCGATCTGCGCCCTGGGCTGCGACATGGCCCAGGGCTTCCTCCTCGGCAGGCCTCTGCCAGCCCTCGACATGAGGGAGGCGTTTCGCGTGAACGCCCAGCGAAGCCGCCCGATGAGAAGGCTGATCCAGCCGTCCTGACAGCGCCCGGAGGGCCCGAGCGCCAGGACCGCCTGGGCCAGGTCAGTATGTCGTCAGGAGGAGGGTCGCACGGAGGATCCCCGGCCGCGGGTCCAGGTCGTAGCGGGCGAAGCCGCCGTCGCGAAGCGTGAAGCGAACGGTGTAGGTCGTGCCGGGAGCGAGCGTCGTGGTGCCGGCCGCCCAGCAGGAGCCGCAGCCCGCGCCAGGAATGCTGACGCCCGACGGATCGAGGAGCTCGAAGGCCCCCTCGGGCGCGGGAAAGGCGCCCGGGTCGAGGAAGAGCTGCTGGGGCGGTGTCTGGTCGGCGACGCTCCAGAGGCGGAGCGACGAGGCGGGGATGGCCTTCTCCGCCGTCCACCGGAACTGCAGCTCGGCCCACCCCCCCGAGGGGGTCGTCGCGAAGAGGTCCATCAGGTCGCTCACGGCTGTCGGGGCCGGGACGAGGTCGTACCAACCGGCGAGGTCCGCGCCGAGGCTCGGGCGGTGTGCGGAACGGGTCACCGTCACGCCCGGCGTCCTGCCGGCGGCGACGTCGCTCCCGCCGTCGAACTTCATCAGGGCGCCGCCGCTCCCCGCCATCCAGATCTCGGTCGGCGAGCCGGCCGCGATGGAGAAGAAGGGGACGCTCGCGGGGGCGCCGGCGGCGTCGGTGAGGAACGTCTCGGTCGGGCCCACCTTCCCGTCCCAGAAGTAGAGGCGCGCGCCCGTGTCGCTGCTGAAGCCGGGGAGGAAGTAACCCCCGGAGCCAGGGGCGATGCCGAAGAGGAAGACCTGCCCCTCGTTGGGCGCCATGGCGACGCGGGTGAGATGAGTCCCGTCGAAGACGTGGACGACGCCGAGCTGCGAGTTGTTGTCGTGCCCCACGAGGAGGGTCGTGCCGTCGGGAGCGGGGAGGGTCCCGGAGAAGATGACGTCGGCGATGTCCGCCTTCACCGTCCACCCAGACGCCTCCCGGACGTGGATCGTGCAGCGGCCGATCTCCCCGGGGCGGTCCGTCACCTCGAAGCCCGGGAAGGCGACGCTCCCCTTCCAGGGGAAGAGGAACGAGATCCCGAGGTCGACGTCCGAGGTCCACTCCTCCGTCCACTTCCCGGCGGCGTCGCGCTTCAGGATGTGCGCCTTCCCGGGCGTCGGCCCGTGCTCCCCCTCGACGTACTCGTACGCCGCCGCGATCGCCCCGTCGGCCATGGGAAACACGTCGACGATCGGGAAGTCGCTCCGAGTGAGGTCGAGCGTCCAATTCCCGGCGACCCCCCGGTAGACGTACCCGGCCCGGTTCGGGTAGTCGTTCGCGACCGCCCAGAGGGTGCCGTCGGGCCCGACCCGGACCCTGTCCACCTTCACGTTTGGCACGGTGAGGAGGTCCGTGAACCGCCCGTCCGTCTCGCGCCTCACGACGCGTCCCTCGCCCGTGAGCGGGTCCTTCGCGGGGAGGAGGAGAGTCCCGTTGGGCATCCGGACGACGTCGTTGAAATTGTCGTCCCGGAACGTCGGCGTGAGGCTCGTCCACCCCGAGGCGCTCTTGGCGACGACGGCGTTCGCGAACGTGACGCTGAGGAAGCCGTTCGAGGGGGTGCCGGAAAGGCCCATCAGGAAGTCGGGATCCGCGACCCTCTCGTCGGTCCAGACTCCTCCCCGGCGCGCCAGGAAGATCCTCTCGTCGTACGAACCCGACGTGGCCGCAATCCCGAGGGTCCCGTCCGGGGTCCCGGAGACGCCGCGAACGGCGGCTCCGTCGAACGTCTTCGTCACGGCCCAGCCGGCGCTCCCCTTCTCTGCGACGGCCAGCCCGCCTTTCCCGCTGCCGACGAGGATCGGCTTCCCGGTCCCGCTTCCCCAGAGGAAGGCCGGGTTGATGGTCTTGTCGATGTCCTTGATGCTCTCCTCCGCCCAGGAGACGCCGTCGAACCGGAAGAGCCGGACCGCCGCGTCGTTGACGGAGTGCACCAGGGCCCAGACGTCCGACGAGGAGCTGGCCCAGATCCCGACGACCTCCATGTCCTCGCGCTGGTCGAGCTGCGTCGCCTTGATGGCCGACCCGTCGAAGCGGCCGACCCAGGCGCCCGAGCCGAACGCGTCCTTGCCGCCGACCCAGGCCTCCCGCGCCGACAGGGCCCAGAGAACCGAGAAGGGGAAGTCGCCCTGGGCGGCCTTCGCCCAGTTTCGGCCGCTCCAGCGGACGAGGGCTCCCGCGTTCTCCCCGGGGACCCGCCCCGCGGCGAACGTCGAGCCGTCGGCGGCGGTCATGGACGCCTTCACCTCGACGGAGATCTCCGTCGGGAGCGTCTCCCACCCCGTCGCGGTCCGCCGGAGGAAGGCCGAGTCGGGGCCGGAGGCGAGGACCTCCCCGGAGGCGCTCTGGCAGACGGTCGTGAGGGGCACGCCGAAGGGGACGGGGTTCATCCAGGTCCAGCCGGTGGCCCCGGCCGGAAGCGAGAGGGAGAGGAGCGCAATGGAGATCGCGGCGAGGGATGCGATGCGCGAGGTGCGGCCGGACGCGGAATTTCTCAAGTAGAACCTCCTTCGAACCAGCTGTAAAGAGCTTCACTGCGACATCGGCGCGGCGAGATCATTCTACGGCCGTCGCCAAGCGCCCCGGCGCGTCGAGCCAGGTCGCGGACCCGTCGGCCTCCCTCTCGACGGCGGGGAGCGTCAGCCGGCCAGGACGGCTCGCAGCTCGGCGGCGTACTGGTCGGCGTTCGACCCGAGCAGCAGGTGCTGCACTCCGCCTTCCAGCCGGAGGACTCCCAGCACGCCGGCGGCTTCCAGCGCGGCCTCGTCGAGGCAGGCCGGGTCCTTCACCGTGACCCGGACGCGGGTCTCGGCGCACGCCTCGGCCCCGAGGACGTTCCTGGCCCCGCCGAGCCCCGCGAGGATCTTGCGGGCCCGCTCCGGCGCCAGGGGGTCGCGGTAGCGCGGGCGCTGGTCGTCGGCCCTGTAGCGGACCTTCGGGGCCGCCGCCCCCTCGGGCAGGTCGGCCTCGGCCCCGGCGGTCTTCAGGTACTCGGACATGTCGGTCATGAGGTTCTCGCTGCGCGGCCCGAAAATCGCCTGGATGCTGCTGCCGACGACGACCACCCCGGCGGCGCCCAGGGCCCGGAGCCTGTCCGGGCTGGCTTTCTCGATCTCCTTGACGGTGATCCGCAGACGGGTGATGCAGGCGTCGAGTTCCTTGATGTTGCTCCGGCCGCCGAAGGCCAGGACCAGCGCCTTCGTGAAGTCGCTGCCGGTCTCGGCCTGGGCGGGGGCCGCCTCCACGGTCTCGTCCTCTCGCCCGGGGGTCTTGAGGTCGAGCTTCAAGATCAGGGTGCGGAACAGCGAGTAGTAGACGAGGGCGAAGAGGGGGCCGAGGATCAGGATGACCCAGGGCCGGATGTCGTTGATCCAGTAGAGGGCGTAGTCGATGAAGCCGTGGGAGAAGGAGTACCCCAGCCGGGCGCCCGCCAGATAGGTGGTCAGGTAGGCCAGGCCGACGAGCCCCGCGTGGACGACGTAGAGGACCGGCGCGACGAACAGGAACGCGAACTCCAGGGGCTCGGTGATGCCGGTCAGGAACGAGGTGAGCGCCGCGGAGCCCATGATGCCGGCGACCCGGGCCCTGTTCTCGGGCCGGGCGCTCCGGACGATCGCGAACGCGGCGGCGGGGAGGCCGAACATCTTGAAGACGAAGCCGCCGCCCAGGATCGCCGCGGCGTGGTCGCCGGCGAAGAAGCGGCTCAGGACGCCGTGCACCGTCTCGCCGGTCTGCGGGTTGACGTAGGTGCCGACCTCGAAGAAGAACGGGACGTTCCAGATGTGGTGCAGCCCGAACGGCAGGAGCATGCGCTCGACGAGCCCGTAGATGGTCACCGCCGCCGCCGGGTTGCCGTAGGCGGCCCAGTCCCCGAAGTCGCGGATCGCCCCGCCGATCGGCGGCCAGACGACGGCGAGCACCCCGGCCACGCCGATCGACGCGAACGCCACGACGATGGGAACGAAACGCTTGCCGGCGAAGAAACCGAGGTAGGGGGGGAGCGAGATCCTGTAGTAGCGGTTGAAGAGCGCCGCCGTGACCAGGCCGATCAGGATGCCGCCGAAGACGCCGGTGTCGATCGACTCCATGCCGAAGATCCGCTTGATGTCGGCACGGCTGCGAGCCACGGGGAAGGCGGCCTCGCTCCCGCCTCCGGATGGGTAGAAGGCGCGGCCCCCTCCCGTGCCGGCGCGCTCGATCCGGAACGGCACGGGGACCTCTCGTCCCGCCGCGCCTCGCCAGGTCACCCTTTCCCCCTTCGTCTCGTCGACGCGGACCTTGCCCAGGGTGCGGCCCTGCTCGTCGAGGAGAACGAAACGGGCGCGTCCCGCGTCGTACTCGACGTAGGCGGGAGGTTGCCCGGCCTCGAGCTTCAGGGGCTGGACCGGCGACAGCCAGGAGATCGCCAGGAGCCCGAAGACCCCCAGGGCGGCCACGAGGACGAAATAGCCGACCGCCGCCGCCATGGCGGCGACGCCGTCGTTGCCCGTGAAGCCGAGGACCACGCCGATCGCGAAGATGAGCGGCAGGATCGTGAAGATCGCGTCGCCGGCCGACCTCATCACCTGCCCGATCTCGACGAGCCACGGGGCGAGGCCGTGGGCGCCCGCAAGGGAGGCGCCGACCCCCAGGAGGATGCCCGCGACCGGCAGGACCGACACCGGCAGCATCAGCGCCTTGCCGATCTTCTGGAGCACCGCGAAGGTCCCGTCCCAGAGCTTCTTGACCGTCTCGAGCCTGTTGATCTTCATGGTCCCGTCTCCCGTCACGGTTCGGTCACCAGGGCCCTGACGGCCGCCGCCGTGTCCTGCTCGAGCGCCCGCCGCGCCAGCTCCCGGCACTCGTCCATCGACCTGGCTCGCACGGCCGCCTTGACGGCCGGGATCGTCGGCACGCTCACCGAGAGCTCGTCCACCCCCATCCCGACCAGGATCGGCACGGCCTGCGGGTCGCTCGCGATGCCGCCGCAGACGCCGACCCACCGGCCGGCGCCGTGCGCCCCCTCGACCGTCCGGGCGATCAGCCGCAGGACCGCGGGGTTCATCGCGTCGGCGAGGGGGGCCAGCTTCGGGTGGCCGCGGTCCATCGCCAGCGTGTACTGCGTCAGGTCGTTGGTCCCGATCGAGAAGAAGTCGACCTCCCGTGCGAACTGCTCGGCCATGACCGCCGCGGCGGGGACCTCGACCATGATGCCGACCTCGAGGGGATCCGCGATTCCGGTCCGCTCCCGCTCCTCGGCGAGCACTCCCTTGACCGCCCGGATCTCGTCCAGCGTCGCGATCATCGGGAACATGACCCGGAGCCGGTAGCCCCGGGCCGTGCGCAGGATCGCCCGGAGCTGGGTCCTGAGGATCTCGGGCCGGTCGAGGCCGACCCGGATGCCGCGGATCCCGAGGAACGGGTTCTCCTCCCGGGGCAGCGGAAGGTAGGGGAGCGGCTTGTCCCCGCCGACGTCGAGCGTCCGGATGACGAGGGGGCGCCCCTCGAGCGCCCGGGCGACCCCCTCGTAGATCCGGGTCTGCTCGTCCTCGTCCGGCGCCGACGCCCGCTCGAGGTAGAGGAACTCCGAGCGGAGGAGGCCGACCCCCTCGCCGCCCAGCTCGACCGAGCGGCGGGCCTCCTTCTCGCTCCCGACGTTCGCGGCGACCTCGACCCGGTGGCCGTCCGGGGTCACGGCCGGCTCGTGGGCGTGGGCCAGCTCCACCTCGCGCCGGGCCGCCGCGCGCTTCCGGAGAGTCTCGATCCGCTCCACCTCGGCGGGGTCGGGGTTCAGCCGCAGCCGACCCAGGGAGCCGTCCAGGATCGCCGGGGTCCCGCTTTCCAGGTCGAGCGCGCGCGGCTCGATCCCGGCGACCGCGGGGATGTCGAGCGCGCGCGCGATGATTGCGACGTGGGAGGTGGCTCCGCCTCCCACGGTGCAGAAGCCGAGGACGCGCGTCCGGTCGAGCTTCGCCGTGTCCGAGGGGTTCAGCTCCTCGGCGACCAGGATCGAGCCGGCGGGGATCTCGGGCTCCTCCTCCGGGTGTCCCGTCAGGATCCCGAGGACCCGCCGGCCGACGTCGTTCAGGTCGGCCGCGCGCCCCGCGAGAAGGGGGTTCGAGAGGCCCGCGATCCGCCCGGCATGGGTCCTGTACGCGCGCTGCCAGGCGAAGGCGGCGCTCTTCCCCTTGGCGATCGCGCTCTCGGCGATCTCGATCAGGCCCGGGTCGTCCAGCAGCTCCTGGTGGGCGGCGAAGATCGCCGCCTTCGACGGGTCCGCCTGGGCCTGGAGCTGGGCCTGGAGGGCCTGGAGCTGGACCTTCGCCGCGTCGAGGGCATCGTCGAGGGAGCGGCGCTCCCGGTTCGGCTCCTCCCCGTCCTCCTCGACCCGGATCTCCTCGCGGCGGAGCTGGAAGAGCCGCCCGACGGCCAGCCCGGGGGAGGCGGAGACGCCCAGCAGCAGGTTCGGATCCGTGGAGCGGGGGCGCGGGGCCGGGGCGGCGTCCGCCCCGATCTCGGTCGTCGCCGGCGCGGGAGCCGGTCTCGTCCCCTCGTCGCCGAGCCCCGCGGCCAGCTCTGGCGTCAGCTTCGCGATCGCCTCCGCGGCGTCGGGGCCCTCGGCGATCAGGACCACCTTGTCCTGGAAACCGACCTCCAGCCCCATCAACGAGACGACGCTCTTGGCGTTGGCCTGGTTCTCGCCCCGCTGAAGGAGGATCTTCGACTGGAACCGCTTGGCGAGGTTCGCGAGGACGGCGGCGGGACGCGCGTGAAGGCCGGTCGCGTTCGGGACCACGACGGCTTCCGACGCGACCCTCCGGCTGGGGGCGGGCGCGGACGCTCCGGGGCCGTCGGGAGAGCCGGCGCGGTCGCCGATGCGGAGCGTCAGGCAGGCTTCCTGCCCGGCGCGAACCCTTCCGGTCGCGGCGCGGATCTCTTCCACGCCCTCGCCGCCCGTGATGACCATCAGGGTCAGGAGGCTCTTGGCGTGGGTCGCGAGGAAGTCGGCGTCGAACCCGATCAGCGCGTCTCCCGCACGGACCGCCTGCCCTTCCTTCACCCGCGGGGTGAAGCCCTTCCCTTTGAGCGCGACGGTGTCCAGGCCGACGTGCATCAGGACCTCGATCCCCCCGGCCGTGGTCACGGTGACGGCGTGGCCGGCGCGGTGCAGCTGCGTGACCGTGCCGTCGCACGGGGCGACCAGGAGCTGGCTCAGGGGGTCGATCGCCACGCCGTCCCCGACCATCTTCTGCGCGAACACCGGGTCCGGCACTTGTTCCAGCGGGACGATGACGCCGTCCAGCGGCGCCCTGAGCTCGACGACGGTCATCCTGGGCCTCCTGGGAGAGCGCTCGGAGGGATCGAAAGGAGGAGCGGTACCGGGATCAGAAATCGACGCTGAGCTTTGCACCGACGGCCAGCGCATCGCCGATGGTGCCCGTGCCCGCCGGCCTCACGACGTACTGGACGTCCGGCTGGATTCCGATTCCCAGCCCGACGAGGAACAGGTGGTTCAGCTCGACGACGGCCTCGTGGCTCTTCGTGGGGAGTCCCGCTGCCGCGAGCCCGTCGTTGTAGAGGCTGCCGAACCAGCCGGCGGTGACGCCCAGCCCGGTCCGGTCCCGCGGCCTCCCGGGGAAGAGTCCCTCGTAGACGAGCCCGGCGTTGAAGTAGCTCGACATTGGGTTGGCCCTGTCCGTGAGGCTGAAGACCAGGGCGCCGAAGACCGAGAGACCGCGCCGGCTGCCGGGGGTCTCCCGGGTGAGCATCTGGTCGGCCAGCAGCCAGAACATGCCGTCGCCCGTCGCCGTGGCATTCCCGGTCTTTCCGAGATCCTGGAACTGGCCGGTCAGGTAGAAACCGCCGATCTTGTAGACGCCCGGGAGGGCCCGGTCCGAGTCGCGGTTCACGTGGTACTGGATCTCGCCCGCCAGCGTGACGCCGTTGCTCCCGAACCCCCACCACGTGCCGTGCGGGTTGCGGCCCCCGCTCGCCGGGTCCCCCCACTTCCCTTCCGGGTCGCCGTCGTAGAGCGCCGCCTGGAGAGTCCAGTCCCGCGCCGGCGTGTCGTAGCGCGCCCGCGCACCCCATGTCGCGAGCGGGTAGGCGGTGAAGGTGAAGGGGTTCTGGAGGAAGACCGGCTTCGGGCTGCCGCAGAAGGAGTTGTTGGCGAACTGGCAGTAGAGGTCCGACCGGAGGAAGTCGTCGTTGGCCACCAGCCGTCCGTACGCCAGGTCGAGCCGTCCGTCCACGAGCCGGGTGGTGAGCTGGACGTTGACCAGCTTGAACGTCTGCCCCCCGTAGAGCTCCTGGACGGGGAATGTGTTGCCCCCCATCGAAGGGGCGATGAAGCGGGCCGACACGCTCTGGCCGTCGCGCTGGGACATCTTCACGAGGAGCGTGGTGCCGCCGAAGCCGACGAGCCGGTCCAGGTCGAACCGGAGGTCGAGCGCGAAGTTGTCGGCGTAGGCCCAGCCGGTCCTCTCGCCGCCGGAGACGTTGCCAAGGGTCTCCGTCGCGTAGTTCAGGTTGACGGAAACGCCCGCGTCCTTCCAGCGGTCCCGCACCCCGCCCCAGCTCCCGGTCAGGAAATCGCGGTCCGGGAAGGCGGTGGCGGCGGCGGCCGGCCGGTCCGGCGGCGCGTCAGCCGGGGCGGCGGCTCGAGCCGGGGGAGCGGTGGCGACGGTCGCGAGGAGAACGGCCATCGCGATGCTTGCGTAGGAACTCCGGAGCGGGTGGTCGTCAACCGACATGTCCAGCCTCCCTCTACGTTCGTTACACCGGGAATAACGATACACGACAAGCGCCCGCGCTGACGTTCAGCCTCCTGGCGTGGGCGGGGATGGTCGTCGCTTCGCGGGTTTGATGGGTCGTCGGGGCGGCAGGTATGCTCGTTCCGAGGAGCGCCCACGGCATGACGACGCCCCGCCGGGAAGACGAGGGAATCTCCGGGGAGGAGCGCCTCCGCGCCCTCCTGCAGGCGTCCCGGAAGCTCGGCGCCCTCCGCGACCCGGAGGAGCTGGTCCGCGCGCTGGCGAGGGAGATCGGCGGACTCGTCGCCTTCGACTACCTGAGCCTGTTCCTGGTGGACGTGCTCGGGGAGGGGCCCAGCTGGCACATCCTGGACGTGGACCACCAGTCTCTGCTGACGCCCTTGGCCGAGGTTCCGCTGGAAGAGACGGTCGAAGCGTGGGTGCTGGAGCACCAGAGGGTCGTCAACCACCCGCCCGGGAACGACGAGCCGGCGTTTCCGGGGCTGGAGGGGATCCTTTCCAGGCACGGGGTCGCCTCCCTCTGCGCCCTTCCCCTGGCGACGGTGAACCGCCGGCTGGGGACGTTGATCGTCGCGAGCCGGCAGGGGGACGCGTACCCGGCCGGCGAGCGGGACTTCCTCGTCCTCGTGGCCGACCAGGTGGCGCTTGCCCTCGACGACGCCGGGAACTTCGAGCGCCTCCGTATCGCGCAGGCCGACCTGACGCGAAGCAACGAGAGTCTCCTCCTCCTCCTCGGCGTCGGCCGGAGCATCCTCTCGAGCCTCGACCTGGAGCTCGTCCTGCGCTCCGTCGCCTCCAGCGTGAGGAGCGCCTTCCGGTGCGACGTGGCGAGCGTCGTCCTGATCGAGCCGGACGGGGCGTACGGCCGCGTCTTCGTCCTCGACTTCCCCGACAGCCGGGGATTCGCCCGGGAAGGGAAGCTGATCCCGGTCGTGGGATCCGCCCTCGAGGAGATCCTCCGGACCGGAGCGCCGCGGGACCTGAGCCGGATCGCGGCCTCGGATCCCGGGCGGGCGATGGCCGAGGCAGAGGGCCTCTCGACGGGATGGGGCTTCCCGCTCGTCGGCCGCGGAGCGGCCCTCGGCGTCCTCACGGTCGCGCGAAGGGGGCCGGACGGCTTCGATGGCCAAGAGCTCGACCTCCTCGGGCAGATCGCGGGACAGCTGGCCATCGCCCTCGACAACGCCCTCGCCTACCGCGAGATCGCCCAGCTCCGGGACCGGCTCGCCGAGGAGAAGCTCTACCTGGAGGACGAGATCCGCAGCGAGATGAGCTTCGACGAGATCGTCGGAAGGAGCGCCGCTCTCCGCCGCGTCCTGAAGGAGGTCGAGACGGTCGCCCCGACCGATTCGACGGTCCTGATCCAGGGCGAGACCGGCTCCGGGAAGGAGCTGATCGCCCGGGCGATCCACGAGCGCGGCGCCCGGAGCGGCCAGACCTTCGTGAAGCTGAACTGCGCCGCGATCCCCACGGGGCTTCTCGAGAGCGAGCTGTTCGGGCACCAGAAGGGGGCGTTCACGGGGGCGATCGCGGACCGTGTCGGCCGGTTCGAGCTGGCCCAGCGCGGGACGATCTTCCTGGACGAGATCGCCGAGGTCCCGCTGGAGCTCCAGCCGAAGCTGCTCCGGGTCATCCAGGAGCGGGAGTTCGAGCGGCTGGGGAGCTCGAGGACCCTCCGGACCGACGCCCGCCTCCTCACGGCGACGAACCGCGACCTCGCCGCGATGGTCGAGGCGGGGAGGTTCCGCGCGGACCTCTTCTACCGCCTGAACGTGTTCCCCATCCAGGTTCCCGCCCTCAGGGAGCGGCCCGAGGACATCCCGCTCCTCGTCCGCCACTTCGTGCAGCAGCTCGGCCGGCGGATGAACAAGCGGGTGGAGACCATCCCGGCCGAGACGATGGCCACGCTGACGCGGTACGACTGGCCCGGGAACATCCGGGAGCTCCAGAACCTGATCGAGCGGGCGATGATCCTGACTCCGGGCCCCGTCCTGCGGGTTCCGCTCGACGACCTGAGGGCGCGGATCACTCCGGGCGCGCCGGCCGGCCCGCCCCGGACCCTCGTGGAGGCGGAGAGGCAGCACGTCCTCGCCGCCCTCGAGGAGTCGAACTGGGTCCTCGGAGGAGCGAACGGCGCCGCCGTTCGCCTCGGGATGAACCGGTCCACCCTCCAGTTCCGGATGAAGAAACTGGGCATCGTGCGGCCGGCAGGCTGACGGCTTCGGGTCGCCCCTTGTGCCAGCCCGCTGGCTCCCGCCAACCGGCTGGCGCCAAACCGCTGGCATCGGTGTGCCCCGGCGAAGGGGCCGATTCCCATCCATCCTCTCCATTGGTAAGCTGTTAGACCGTCGAGGGCCCAGCGGGCCTCCCCGGCATCCGCCTTGCGCTCTGTCAGTTCGAGGCGAGCGCAGATGCTGAAGATCACCGTCGAGCCCGGAGTGAGAGAGGTCAGGCTGAAACTCGAGGGGGACATCGCGGGGCCGTGGGTGAGGGAGCTCGAGGAGTGCTGGCGAGTGACCGTCGCCTCTCTCGTCGGCCGTTCCATCTCTCTCGAGCTGACCGGGGTCGACCACATCGACGACGCCGGGCGGTACCTCCTCGCCCTGATCGCCAAGGCCGGCGCCCGGCTGGCCTCCCGGGGCGTCGCGACCAGGGACCTCCTCGAGTCGATCCTGCACGACTGGCCTCCGGTGAGCCTCGAAGGCCCGGGATGGAGAGCGACGACGCCTCTGTCGAGCTCGGGCCGATGAGCGCCACGAGAACGTGACGAAGAATTATGGCGCGGTGAGGTCACCCGCCCGACGGACCCCGAATCGTCCCTGATGGAGAGAACATGAAACCCAGCTGGCGCCCCCTCGTCGTCCTTTCGTTCTGCTTCGCCGTGACCGCGGCCGCCACCCTCACGGTCGCCTGCAAGAAGGGCCCCTCCGGTCCGCCTCCGGGAGGTCCCGTCGAGGTCGCCGTCGTGACGGTGAAGCCCGAGAAGATCGTCCTGACGACGGAGCTGCCGGGCAAGACCTCCCCCTACCTCGTCGCCGAGGTGAGGCCTCAGGTGAACGGTCTGATCCGCTCGCGGGCCTTCGAGGAAGGCTCCGACGTGAAGGCGGGCGACCTCCTCTACCAGATCGACCCGGCCCAGTACCAGGCCGCGTACGACCAGGCGAAGGCGGCGCTGGCGATGGCCGAGGCGAACGTCCCGGCGGCGCGGCTGCGGGCCGAGCGCCTCAAGGGGCTCGTCGAGATCAAGGCGACTCCCCGGCAGAACTACGACGACGCCCTGGCGGCCCTCCAGCAGGCCGAGGCGAGCGTGGAGGCGGCGAAGGCCACGGCCGAGAGCGCCCGCATCAACCTCTCGTACACGCCGATCCGGGCGCCGATCCCGGGGCGGACGGGCAAGTCGAGCGTCACCGTCGGGGCGCTGGTGACCGCCTACCAGCCCGTCCCCCTGATGGTGGTCCAGCAGCTCGACCCGATCTACGTCGACGTCACGCAGTCGTCCGCCGAGCTGCTTCGCCTGAGGCAGGGGCTCGAGAGCGGCCGGCTGAAGCGGAGCAGCGAGTCATGGAGCCGCGTGAAGCTCCTCCTGGAGGACGGCACGCCCTACCCGCTCGAGGGCAAGCTCAAGTTCCGCGACGTCACGGTCGACTCGACGACCGGCTCGGTCACGCTCCGGATGGTCTTCCCGAATCCCAGCAATCTCCTCCTGCCCGGCATGTTCGTCCGGGCGGTGGTCGAGGAAGGGGTGAGCGGGGACGCGATCCTCGTGCCCCAGCAGGGGGTCACGCGAGACCAGAAGGGGAACCCCTACGCCCTCGTTGCCGGCAAGGAGGGGAAGGTGGAGCAGCGGATCCTCACGCTCGACCGGGCCGTCGGCGACCGGTGGCTCGTGGCGAAGGGACTCGCCTCAGGCGACCGCGTCATCGTGGAAGGGCTGCAGCGGATCCGTCCCGGAGCCGACGTGAAGGCGGTGCCGTTCGCGGCCGCGGCGAAAGACCAGCAAGTCTCGGCGAAGGCCGATCCGGCGCCAGTCAAGGCCGATCCGGCCACAGCCCCGGCCCCGGCCGCGAAGTAAGGACGGCGCCGATGTCCCGCTTCTTCCTGGATCGCCCCGTCTTCGCCTGGGTCATCGCGATCGCGATGATGCTGGCCGGAGCCATGGCGATCGTGAAGCTCCCCGTCTCCCAGTACCCGCCGATCGCCCCCCCCTCGATCGGGATCCGGGCGATGTATCCCGGCGCGGCGGCCAAGACCGTCGAGGACTCGGTCGTCCAGATCATCGAGCAGAAGATGACCGGGCTCGACCGGATGCTCTACATCTACTCCACGGCCGACTCGTCGGGGAGCGCGCAGATCACGCTCACCTTCGCGCCGGGGACCGACCCGGACATCGCCTGGGCGAAGGTCCAGAACAAGCTCCAGCTCGCCATGCCCGCCCTCCCCGACGTCGTCCAGCAGACGGGCGTCACCGTCAGCAAGGCGACCAGGAACTACCTCCTCATCGCCGGCGTCTCCTCCGAGGACGGCAGCATGGACAACGCCGACCTCAACGACTACGTCGTCTCGAGGATCGAGTCGGTCCTCGGGCGCGTCCCCGGGGTGGGCGAGGTCGAGGTCTTCGGCACCGCCTACTCTATGCGGGTCTGGCTCGACCCGGACAAGCTGACGAAGTACTCCATGACCTCGGACGACGTCGTTCTGGCCCTGCGGTCGTACAACGTCGAGGTCTCCGCCGGCCAGCTCGGCGGGGCGCCAGCCGTTCCCGGCCAGCGCCTCAACGCCTCGATCCTCATCCAGTCGCTCCTGAAGACGCCGGAGGAGTTCGCGGCGGTCCCGCTCCGGACGAACCCGGACGGGTCGGTCGTGAAGGTGAAGGACATCGGCCGGACCGAGCTCGGGACCGAGATCCCCGACATGAAGTTCAAGTTCAACGGCAAGCCGGCCGGCGTCCTGGCGATCCGCCAGGAGGCGGGGGCGAACGCCCTCGAGACCGCAGACCGGGTCAAGGCGAAGATGATGGAGCTCTCGAAGTTCTTCCCGCCCGGGATGAAGCCGATCTTCATCTACGACACGACCCCCTTCGTGAAGGTGGCGATCGAGGAGGTCTACAAGACGCTCTTCGAGGCGATCGTCCTCGTCTTCCTCGTCATGTATCTCTTCCTCGGGAACTTCCGGGCGACGCTGATCCCCACGGTCGCCGTCCCGGTCGTCCTCCTCGGGACGTTCGGCGTCCTCGGCGCCCTCGGCTACTCGGTCAACATGCTGACGATGTTCGCGATGGTCCTCTCCATCGGCCTCCTCGTCGACGACGCGATCGTCGTGGTCGAGAACGTGGAGCGGATCATGAGCGAGGAGGGACTCTCCCCGCTCGAGGCGACCCGCAAGTCGATGGACCAGATCACGAGCGCCCTGATCGGCATCGGCCTCGTCCTCTCGGCGGTCTTCGGGCCGATGATCTTCTTCCCCGGCTCCACCGGCGTCATCTACCGGCAGTTCTCGGTGACGGTCATCGCCTCGATGCTCCTCTCGGTCCTGGTGGCCCTCATCCTGACGCCCGTGCTCTGCGCCTCGCTGCTCAAAGCCGTCCCGAAGGGGCACGAGGCGGCCGAGACCGGGGTCGGATTCCTGAGGCCGTTCTTCCTCTGGTTCGACCGCTTCTTCTACAAGCTCCGCGACCGCTACGTGGGCTCGGTCGGACACGTCCTGAGCAGGAAGGCGCGCTTCGCCGCCGTCTTCGCCGCGATCGTCGCCGTCATGGTGCTCCTCTACCTGCGGATGCCGACCGGGTACCTCCCCGAGGAGGACCAGGGAACCCTGATGGCGATGGTCCAGCTCCCGGTCGGCTCGACCCTCGAGCAGACCGAGGTGGTGATGAAGGAGGTGGAGCGCCACTTCCTCGTCGACCAGAAGGACGCGGTGAAATCGTGCGGGGCGGTCGCGGGAATGGGCTTCGCCGGGCGAGGTCAGAACCAGGGGATGGTCTTCGTCCAGCTCAAGGACTGGAAGCTCCGCGATCGGCCGGGCCTGAAGGCCAAGGACGTGGCGGGGAAGGCGATGCGGGCCCTCTCGTCCCAGCGCGGAGCCATCATCTTCGCCTTCCCTCCACCCGCGGTCGTCGAGCTCGGCACCGCGACCGGCTTCGACCTGATGGTGCAGGACCGGGGATCCCTCGGGCACGAGGGGCTCGCGAACGCGATCAACCAGCTCGTCGGCCTGGCGGCGAAGGACCCGCGGCTCGCGCGCGTCCGGATGAACGGGATGACGGACGTCCCCCAGTACAAGGTCGACATCGACTGGGACAAGGCGGGCACGCTCGGAGTCCCCGTCGCGTCGGCGCAGAGCTACCTCTCGGCGGCGTTCGGCAGCGCCTACGTCGGCAACTTCGTCCAGGGGGGGCGCGTCAAGCGGGTCTACGTGCAGGCCGACGCCCCGTTCCGGATGGTCCCCGAGGACCTCCACCGGCTCCACGTCCGCAACGGGCGCGGCGCCCTCGTCAATCTCTCGGCCGTCGCCTCGGGCCGGTGGGTCTACGGCTCGCCGCGCCTCGAGCGCTACAACGCCTTCCCCGCGATGAACATCCAGGGGGAGCCGGCGCCGGGCATGAGCTCCGGCGAGGCGATGAACGCGATGGAGGAGCTGATCAAGAAGCTCCCGTCCGACGTCGGCTTCGAGTGGACCGGCCTCTCCTACCAGCAGCGGATGTCGGAGTCGCAGGCCGGGCTCCTCTACGCCTTCTCGGTCCTGGTCATCTTCCTCGTCCTGGCGGCGCTCTACGAGAGCTGGACCGTGCCGATCTCGATCGTCCTGGCCCTCCCGCTCGGGGTCATCGGGGGCGTGATCGCCACCTCCTCGCGCGGCATGGCGAACGACGTCTACTTCCAGATCGGCCTCCTCACCGTCCTCGGCCTGACGACGAAGAACGCGATCCTCATCGTCCAGTTCGCCGTCCAGAACCGCGAGAAGGGGATGGGGCTGATCGAGGCGACGATGGAGGCCGCCAAGACTCGGCTCCGCCCGATCGTCATGACGTCGCTGGCCTTCGGCTTCGGCGTCCTCCCGCTGGCAATCGCCTCGGGGGCCGGGGCCGGCGCGCAGATGGCGATCGGCACCAGCGTCCTGGGCGGGATGGTCAGCGGCACCTTCCTGGCCGTCGTCCTGATCCCGCTTCTCTACGTCCTCGTCGTCCGGCTCTTCGAGCGGAAGAAGAGCGGCGAGCCGGCCGCCTCCGTCGAAGCCCCGCTCCCCGTGGAGGGAAAGTGATGAACCGCAAGCTGTCCCCGCCGGTCCTGGCCGCGCTCCTCCCCGCGGCGCTCCTCCTGGGGGGCTGCACGATGATCCCGGACTACCAGCGACCCGCCTCGCCGGTCCCCGGCGACTGGGCGAACGGAGTCCCGACGAAGACCGAGTCGGCTCCTGTCAAGGCAGCGGCCGAGGGCCCCGCGACGGAGACCGTCCCGGCCTCTCCGGCGGTCGAGCTGAAGTGGCAGGACTTCTTCACCGACCCCCGCCTCCGGTCGCTCATCGACCTTTCCCTCGCGAACAACCGCGACCTCCGGGTCGCGACCCTCAACATCGAGAAGGCGGCCGCCTTCTACCGCATCCAGCGCGCCGAACTGAACCCGACGATCGGGGTCCAGGCCGTGGGAAACAAGTACCGCATCCCCGAGAAGCTGGGGGACAACGGCCAGGCCAGCACGGTCTCGGTCTACTCCGTCAACCTCGGCCTCGCCTCGTGGGAGCTGGACTTCTTCGGACGGCTCCGGAGCCTCTCCGCCGCTTCCCTCGAGCAGTACCTCGCGACGGAGGAAGCCCGCCGGGGCGCGCAGATCGCCCTCGTGTCCGCCGTGGCGGGAACCTACCTGGCCCTGGCGGCCGACGGCGAGAATCTGCGGCTGGCCAGTGTGACGCTGGCGGCGCAGCAGTCCTCGTACGACCTGATCAAGGCGACCGCGGACGCCGGCATCGGCTCCGACCTCGACCTCCGCCAGGCCCAGAGCCAGGTGGAGGCCGCGAAGGTCAACGTCGCGGCGTTCACCGGCGCGGTCGCCGTGGACCGGAACGCGCTCCAGGTCCTCGTCGGGTCGCCCGTCTCTCCCGATCTCCTTCCCGGAACCTTTGGCGCCGTGACCGACCCGCGAGGGGTTGCCGCCGGGCTCCCTTCCGACGTCCTCCTCCGCCGGCCCGACATCCTCGCGGCCGAGCACCGCCTCCGCGGCGCGAACGCGAACATCGGTGCGGCCCGGGCGGCCTTCTTCCCGCGGATCTCCCTGACGGCGAGCTTCGGCACCCAGGGCCCGCAGCTTTCCGACCTCTTCGGGGGCGGCACCCAGACCTGGAGCTTCGTACCGCAGATCATCGCCCCCCTCTTCGCCAGCGGCTCGCTGATCGCGAACCTGAAGGTCTCGAAGCTCGACCGCGAGATCGCCGTCGCGCAGTACGAGAAGGCGATCCAGGTCGCCTTCGCCGAGGTGAGCGACGCGCTGACCCTGAGGACGACGCTCGTCGCCCAGCGCGAGGCTCAGGAGGCGCTGGTCGTGGCGCTCGACCAGACCTGGCGCCTCTACGACGCCCGTTACCAGGCGGGGATCGACAGCTACCTCGGCGTCCTCGTGGCCCAGCAGGCCCTCTTCAACGCCCAGAAGGGGGAGGTCAGCCTCCGCCTCGCGGAGCAGGCGAACCTCGTCCTGCTCTTCAAGGCCCTGGGCGGGGGGGTCTGACGCCCGGGGCGGCGTCCCCCGCCTACGACGCCTTCAGGGCCTCCGTGACGAGAGCGCGCGCCTCCTCCTGGATCAGGCGCAGGTGGTCCCTGCCGCGGAAGCTCTCGGCATAGATCTTGTAGACGTCCTCGGTGCCGGACGGCCGCGCGGCGAACCAGCCGTCGGCCGTCGTCACCTTCAGGCCGCCGATCGCGGCCCCGTTGCCGGGCGCCTTCGTCAGCGTGGCGGTGATCGGGGCGCCCGCGAGGCTCGTCGCCTTGACGTCCTCGGGAGAGAGCTTGCCGAGCCGCGCCTTCTGGTCCGGGGTGGCCGGGGCGTCCACCCGCTCGTAGACCGGCTCTCCGTAACGGGCCGTCAGCTCGCGGTAGACCTCGCCGGGGTCCTTGCCCAGGACCGCCGTGATCTCGGCGGCGAGGAGGCCCAGGATCAGCCCGTCCTTGTCGGTCGTCCAGACCGTGCCGTCCCGCCGGAGGAACGACGCGCCCGCGCTCTCCTCCCCGCCGAAGCCGAGGTCGCCCGAGAGAAGCCCGGGGACGAACCACTTGAAGCCGACCGGCACCTCCACCAGCCGGCGGCCCAGCCCGGCGGCCACCCGGTCGATCAGGCTGGAGCTGACGAGGGTCTTCCCGATCCCGGCATCCTTCCGCCAGCCGTCCCGCGCTCCGAACAGGTAGTGGATCGCGGTGGCGAGGTAGTGGTTCGGGTTCATCAGCCCGGCCGGGGTGACGATCCCGTGGCGGTCGGCGTCGGCGTCGTTCCCCTCCGCCACCTGGAACCTGTCGCGGATCGCGATGAGGGAGGCCATCGCGAAGGGGGAGGAGCAGTCCATCCGGATGCGGCCGTCCCAGTCGAGGGTCATGAAGCCGAAGGTGGGGTCGACGCTGGGGTTGACCACCGTCAGATCCAGTCCGTACTTCTCCGCGATCCTCCCCCAGAAGTCGACCGAGGCGCCGCCCAACGGGTCGACCCCGATCCTCACCTTCGCGAAACGGATCGCGTCCAGGTCCACCACGGAGGCGAGGTCGTCGACGTAGGCCGTCAGGTAGTCGTGGCCGGCCGTCGTGGCGGCCCTCCGGGCCCGGGAGTACGGAATCCGCTTCACGCCGTCGAGCCCGGCCGTGAGAAGCGCGTTGGCCCGGTCCTCGATCCATTTCGTCGCGCCGGTGTCGGCGGGGCCGCCGTGGGGCGGGTTGTACTTGAAGCCGCCGTCCTCGGGCGGATTGTGGGAAGGGGAGATGACGATCCCGTCGGCGCGGTGCCCCGCGTGGCTGACGTCGCGGTTCCATCCGAGGACGGCGTGGGAGATGACCGGCGTCGGCGTGTAGCCGTCGGCCGAGTCGATGCGCACCTCGACTCCGTTCGCCGCCAGCACCTCGAGGGCCGTGCGGAAGGCGGGCTCGGAGAGGGCGTGCGTGTCCTGGCCGAGGAAGAGAGGCCCGGTCGCATCGTGCCCCGCCCGGTACTCGCAGATGGCCTGCGTGGTGGCGAGGATGTGGTCCTCGTTGAAGCTGGACCGGAGCGAGGAGCCCCGGTGGCCCGAGGTCCCGAAGGCCACCCGCTGCCCTCGTTCCGCTGGGTCGGGCCGCTCGGTGTAGTACGCGGCGAGGAGGCGGGGGACGTGGACGAGGTCCGAGGCCTGGGCAGGCTGGCCGGCGTGCGGGTGAGTCATGACAACCCTCCATCCGGCACCGTAAGCGGCCTCGCGGGCCGAGTCAACAGCCAGGACGACGGCGTCGCCGGGAAAGCGAGGTCCCCCGCGAACCGCCCGGGAGATAAAATCCATCGAGCCAAGGTCGACCGTGATCCGGGGGCGCCGGAAGAGGCCGTCGCCCAGTCCGAATTCCTGCTGCTCGGAAGCCCTCGACCGATTCCCGACAACACGGAGGTGCCGAAAGATGAAGAGACCGTTCCTCCCCAGGGTCCTCGTCCTCTGCTGCGTCGTCGCGGCGCTGTCGACGACGCTCGCGTGGGCCCTCCCCGGCACGAAGAAGAAGGCCGACCCGATCGGCGACCTCCGGGCCGCCGTCGCGAAGAACGTGGCGGACCCCGACCGGGCGTCGAGGATGTCCTCCTCGGTCGACGAGATGGAGAGGCTGATCCGCGAGGCCGGGGCGCTGGTCGCGAAGCGGCAGCAGGAGCTGGCCCCGCTCGTCCGGGACTACCGCGCTTCCCGGGAGGCGGTCGAGGCGAAGCTCGCGGAGGGGAACGACCAGCGGGCCGCGCTCGCGCGGAAGGTCCTGGACGCTCACCTTGCCTTCAAGAAGGAAGCCACCCCCGCCGAGTGGAAGAAGCTGGCGAAGCTGGAGGAGCGGGCCCTGGCGTACGCCGCGGCCAGCTCGCTGGGCCAGGAACCGATTCTAGCCAAGGAGAACTGACGTCATGATCGCAGCAGCAGTCCTCTCCCTGTCTCTCCTCGCGGGCGGAAACGGCGCGCTCGGGGCGCAGGTCTTCTTCCCCGAGATGGCCGCGGCCATCAAGAAGATCGTGACCGACGGCGCCCGGGCCGACGCGGCCGTGGGGATCGTCGAGCAGTCCCGGAAGGAGAGCGAGGCGACCGTGAAGCGGGCGGCGGAGGTGGCCAAGCAGTTCCAGAAGGCCGATACGAAGCCCGACACCGTCCTCGCCGACCTCCAGCCCTTCCTCGACTCGATCGCCGCCGAGCGCCAGCGCGGCCAGAAGGAATCCCTCGACAGCGTCTTCGCCCTGAAGAAGACGCTGACCGAGGACGAGTGGAAGGCCGTCTTCGCGGGGGCGAAGTAAGGGAGGCTGGACCTACGGCGCACCGGGTGGTCGCGATTCAGGCGAGGGCTGCCGCGGCGGCGGTGGCCGGTCTGACGGCACTGACGACCGGCACCATCGTCGGAACGCCCGGGTCGGCGGCCCGCTGCGGCGGAGGGGAAGATGACCTTGGAAGCCGCTCCCGCTGAGGTCCGGAAGGAAATCCGCCGCCAGCGGCGGTTCCCGTCCACCCTCGGCCTGGCGATCGTCGCGGCCTCGGTCGCCGCCCTCCTCGCGGCGGCGCCGGCTGCGGCCTTCGACAGCAAGGGGCACAACGTCATCGAGGCCCTCGCGTACCGGACCCTCGTCGAGGGGCGCGACGGCCAGCCGCCGCGGCCAGACGTCCTGCGCGACCTGCTGAACGACGGGGCGCTCGAGCCCCCCACCTGCTTCGGCGCTCCGAGCCCCAGGTCGCGCCTCTGCGTCGACGCCGACCACGAGAACCCGCTCCTCCTCTGGCCCCAGCCGCGGACCGACCGCCCGGACGCCTTCTTCCGGCGCCAGTTCAGCGACCCGGGGCAGTGCTTCCACTACATGGCGATGCTCGCGGATGCCCAGTCGGATCCGTTCCCGGGGACCGGCATCCCGCGCGCCCTGGCGACCCGCGCGGTGGTCCGCTGCAACGACCTCCTCGACAACCTCCTCCGGCAGGTCGTCGTGGACGGCGGCCCTGGAGTGCGCAAGAGCGGGAACGGCCTCTACGAGATGATGCACGCGGTGGCCGACTCGTTCTCGAGGGCCCACACGGAACGCGACGGGAGCGGGGACGTCGACTACCTGCGCGTCTGGAAACCGATCGAGAAGCTGGTGAAACTCCCGACCGAGCGCTCGAAGGGGATCCCGCCTGCCGTCTTCCACGTCTGGGACGACCACCGGGACAAGACGTACGTGACGGAAGGGGAGCCGGGCCGCTGCGAGAAGCGGGCCGACCAACCGTACGACGTCCCCTACGAGTGCCTCTCGGCGGAGGGAGACCGGGCTCGGCGGGCCCTCGCCGAGCTGATCGTCCTCGTCCGCGACCTCCGCCTCGCCCAGCAGGGGGCCACGCCGGGCACGGACACCCATCCGGAGAGAGCGGACGTCTGGCAGGCCTACCGGACGAAGTGGTTCACGGCGGTCCACCTCTGCTCGGGGGCCGAGTGCGACGAGCGCCAGCAGGCGGACGTCGAGCCGGGGCGCTACTCCCTCCTCGGCCCCTTCCTCCGGACCAACCCGACCGCCCACTACTCCGAGCTGGGCGTGGAGGGGAACGTCCTGAAGTTCTCGGAGGCCTTCAATCCTTTCGTCTACTCGGTCGTCGCCTCCGCCGCCTGGCGGCGGTACAGGGACGGGAGCGACAGCGGGGTCTTCGGGCTCGGGATCGGCCTGACGCTGCCCGTCGGTTTCAAGACCGCCATCGGATTCACCCCTGCGGCCGTCCGGATGGTCGCCGGGGGGACCCATTCGGGGCCGGAGTTCGTCTCCCGGCTCCTCCGCTTCGACGTGAGGATCGGCGACGACCTCTTCGTGACGGTCGACGGGCCGGTCGAGGTCAACTGGCTCGAGCCGCGGGCGGAGTGGTCGATCGCCGCCGGAGTGACCTGGGCGCTCCGCTCGTTCCGGATGGCCGGGGGCCCGATCGTCGAGCAGCACTCCGAGAGGGCCGACCGCCACGACGACGGCTGGACGCCCCCGGCCGCCCCGTACGGCCGGCTGGAGGGCCGCGCCACCACCCTCCGCCTCCTCACCACCTTCACCGTCGACGGGACCCCGGACACGGCGGTCGAGGGGCAGAAGTACGGCCTCGCCGCGCTCGGCGCCGAGCTGGCGTGGGACCGGGACGCGTGGGGAGGGAAGTTCGAGTGGGTACCGGCCGCCTCCCTCACCGTCGGCACGCGGGCGACCTCCGGGGACTCCGCGTACCTGACGGGAGCCCTGGGAGCCTCCGTCCGGTGGTATTTCGCCAGGCCCCTGGGGCTTTCCTTCACCCCCGTCCGCATCGAGGGAGGACCGAAGGTCCGGGGGAACAGCGAGGCCGACGCCTCCCCCGGCGTCCACGGCGGCGCCGGGAGCCAGTACTACCTGCAGGCGGGCTCCCGCCTCGGGCTCGCCCTGAACACCGGGATCTTCGACCTCGTCGTGGAGGGGCCGACGCTCGCCTGGACCTCCACCCCGTACGCGGGCAAGGAGATCTTCAGCGTCCGCCTCGGGATCCAGCTCAACTAGTGAGAGCCGGAGGAGGCGGCCGCTCGTCTCAGGACGGCGGGGCGAAGCGAGCGTCGCTCAGGGGCGGGTTCACCTCGACCTTGTCCAGCACGACCCGGATCACCTGTGGCCGGCCGGTGGCCCTGACCTCGACGAGGTGGGAAAAGAGGATCCCGTCCGTCTTCCTGTAGTCGGTGAAGGTCGTCTCGATCCGGACCTGCTTCCCGCGCACCTGCCGGGTCCCTTCGGTCCGGACCAGGTTCGCGGATTTCACGTCGACGTAGGCGGTGAGCACCCCTCCGCTCTTGAGGGTGAGCTTCAGCTTGTAGGTATCGAGGCCGTCGACGGCCTCCCGGCCGACGAACTCGACCTGGCTCCCCTTGTTCTTCCAGTCGACGAGAGGCCCGTCGATGTCGCCCTGCTCTCTCGTATCGACCAGGACATCGTCTGGCAGGGGCCGGGGGCCCTTCTCGCCTTCGAGCGGGGAGACCTTCCATCCATGCTGGCCGTCGGAGGCGAGGACGCTGGTGACGCCCTGGTTGGTGAACTCGAATCGAATCTTCCCGGGACGCTTGATCTCGCGCGTCACGAGCTCCTTCCGGCCCGGTCCCTTGATGACGTGCCCTTCCTGGCGCAGCGTCTGGAGGGCCCTCAGTCTCTCGATCCCACCCCGGGCCGTCACGTAGCGCTCGACGATCTCGTCGGCCGTCGGCGCGGGAGCGGCCTCCGTTCCGGGCACGGCCGACGCGCTCGACGCGGGAGGGGCAGTGCAGCCGCCGTGAACGGCCAGCAGGGCCGCGACGAGGGCGGCCGCGGTCAGGGGCCCGCGGGGGGGGCCGCCGCGCGGGCTCATCTCGGAGCTCCGGCCGGCGGTGCCGGCTGGTTGATGGCTCCCGCATTGGGCCAGTACGCTCCGCCATAGCCCCACGCACTCCAGATGACGGGGTCGTTATTCATCCGGTCCCGTTCCTCCTGGGCGCGCTTCGCGTCGTCCTGCGCCCGCAACCGGTCCATGTTGGCCTTGAAATCCGCGTCCGAGGCGCGCTTGGCGGCGTCGTCGCGCGCCTGTTCCCTCGCGGCGGTGGACTGCGCCAGCTGCACCTCGGCGGGGGTCATCCACTCGCCGTCGTACTTCACGAAACCGCGGGCACGGTAGCTCTCCTCCTCGGTCAGCCATCGGCCGTTGACCATCACGAAGCCCAGCGCCTGCCTCGCCTCCGCGTCCCCGGGCGAGAGGGCGAGGACCCTCTGGTAGGCCGCGCGCGACTGGTTCGAAAGTCCCTTCGCCGAGGCCCACAGGGCCAGGTTCCGCCAGCCTTCGACATCCTGCGGTCCCAGCTTGCTCGCTCGCGTGTCGAAGTCTTCCAGGGACGAGGGGCCCTTCACGACCTGCTCGACCCGGTCCATCGAGACCCCCACGATTCCGTCCCCGACGTCCACGAGCACCTTGTCCGCGGTCTGCTCGACGATCCGGCCGGAGAGTCTGCCTCCCCCCTTGAGATACACCTCATCCGCGACGAGAAGTCCGGGCACCAGGAGGAGCAGGAGCGGGAGTTTTTTCACGGCAGTCTCTCTCGATCGGGCCGAGTGTGGGATCGGCCCGCTGGCGCTGTCAACTGGCGCGCGAAAATCACACCCGGACATCGCTTCGAGTCGAGATCCCGGTCGTGGAGAGGCCGGTTCTCCCCCTGGAGGTGCCATCGGGCCGCGCGACCACCTCTGCGGTTCAGACTCCGCCCGCCGCTCCGCGCGTGAGCCGCTGGCGGTTCTGGAACAAGGGGACCGGGGTCTTCAGGGAACCCAGGCTCCGAAGGGTGAGGTGACCCCGATCTTCACGGCGTAGAGCTGGTCCGTTTCGTTGAGGGCCCCCACCATGTTGCAGTTGTTGCTTCCCGCCAGGACCCAGAACCTCTCCACGGACCCCGTGGTGTCCCACTTCGTGCTCACGCCGTCCTCGTTGACCACGAAGGTCCCCGTGTCGCTCGGGGCCCCCGGCGGCAGGTTCGTCGTGGTGTTGTCCCACTTGTTCTGCGTCCATCGCACCTTGTTGCTGGCGTCGAAGTAGTAGTAGAAGGTCTGTGTCCTCCAGGTCACCGTCCACCAGCCCAGGAGCCACTGGGGAATGGGAAGGGCGGTCCCCGAGCCGAAATAGAGCGCGATGTCCAGCCACCCTACCAGCGCCTGCCAGTTGTAGGCTGCTCCGCCGTGAACCCGCATCAGGCG
>CAIMWE010000240.1 GCA_903845115.1 uncultured Acidobacteriota bacterium
GTCCCGAACGAACTGACGGCCTCAGACGGAACTATTCGAGCCGGCAGCCAGCAAGCGACCGAACGGATCGTAGCCAAACGGGCGAAAACCAAGGCCAGAGAGGATGCGTCTTGCCCCGGAGCAGTTTGTGTCCCAGACCCCGACGACGAGAGCTAGGAGCGCGGGGCCTTCGAGGGGCCTTGCCGCCCCGAGCAGGACATCCTTCTCGAGACCTTCGGCGTCGATCTTCCTCAAGCGGGTCAGCGTGACAAAGTAGAACCAGCGTGCTGGCCCTTCCCCTCAAGCTCCCGCGCCATGCACTGCCGATGAAGAATTGCTTCCGCAATTAGCCTATCCAGTGCGTAGATCCATCCCACCTTGCCCGACAACACGCCCGCTCTTGCAAAGAGCGACCACACCGGCGTCAGGACAATGAACAGCGGGAGCCGGTACCGTACCCGGTCCTTTAGGCCTGCCCCCCCGCCGACCACGTTCGCCGCCAGCGAATCGCCATATCTCGCCTGGCTCATCAGCGTCTGCGAGTAAGGCTTTCGATCGTCGTGGATGACACCGCATTTCAGTTCGCCAACCTCGGCTCCTGCAACCAGACGTTCGCCGTGCCCTGACCTCTCGAAGAGACAGCGCCCTGCGCGAAACAAGATGGCCTTGGGGGGGCAAAGCGAGCCATACCTCAGTTCATGCCCAGCCCACCACATCTTGATCGGCGCCGACCACACTTCCGCCACAGACGACGCGACTGCGGCTACGATCTCTCTTTTCAGGCCAGTCGTCGGCAACATATCGGCATCGACGATCACGACCCACTCGCCGGGGCTAGCGAGACGCGTCAGTATCTCGTTGTATGCGACAGCGTGGTTCACGTATATCCATTCAACGGTGGCGACACGAGGATAGCCTCGTGCTATATCCAGCGATCCGTCCCTCGACCCGGAATCCAAGACGGTCACGTCAAACCCTTCGCCGGTCCAGCCTGAAAGACACCTGGGGAGATTTTGCTTCTCGTCTTTCACCAACACGAACAACCGCATCCGTTCTTCTTCACTCATCACGATTTACCTCGAGAGACCCCGAGTGGCGGCCACCCGCCTCCAATGGACCTCAGTGACGGGTGCGTAAGCGCTCGTTTGCCCGATTACAAGCATTCCTCATCCAAGTCGTTCGCTCTCCGGGGCACTGCGCTCACAACCAAAACGAACAGCGTCATCGGTCGCGGCCCTAATGTTGGCGTGCGGCCGCCGTTTCGTAAGCCTCGAGCATCCTCGCTCCGGACGTCTTCCAAGAGAACTCGTTCGCTATCCAGCGCCGGCCTTTCTCTCCCATTGCCTGGAGTTTCCCTCTCGACAGGCTCATCGCGCTCGCCATCCCCCGTGAGAGATCGGCTGCGTCAGGGCGTACGATCCAGCCGCAGCCTACGGTCTCCACTTCATTCCAGGGGGTCTCCGTCGTCGTCACCACCGGCCGCCCCGTCGCGAGGCTCTCGGCCACGACCATCCCGAAGTTCTCCGACCGCGTCGGAAGGACGAACAGGTCTGAGAGGTCCAGCAGGACGTCCCGCTCGCGCCTGCTCGCCTCCCCGAAGAACACGACCGACGCGGCGAGCCCCGCTCCCTCCACCTCCGCCTTCGCCTGCGCCCCCGAGCCATCCCCTTCGGGACCGGCGATGACGAGTCGCCACTCCGGGCGCTCCCTCGCCAGGCCTTTCCACGCCTCGACCAGCAGGTCAAGCCCCTTCTTTCGATGCAGCCGGGACAGGAACAGGACCATTCGGCATTCCGCACCGACCCCGATCCGCGCCCCGATCGAACGCCGGTCCGCCTCGCGGACCGAGTCCGGCACGTCGACGCCGGGTGGTATGACCACGACATTCGGGTTCTTCGTGACCCGTCGAATGCTCGTGGCCTCGGACTCGCTCATCGCGTGGATCAGCCCGGCCCCGTGAAACGCCGGACCTTCCCAGCCCCGCCAGGCGAGCCCCTTCATGGGCGAACCGTGCTCGAACGCCCACCCCTCGAGCATTCCGTGCGGCGAGACCACGAACGGCAAGCGGGCGCGCTGGGCCGACTGGCGTGCGGCAAGCTGGGGGTACATCCAGACTCCATGGGAATGGATGACGGAGTCGGAGGTGCATTCACCTCGGATCGTGCGCTTCAGCGAGGGTGAGAACCCAAGGCGGGCAGGTCCTAGCGACGCCGTCCCGAGGCATCGCACTCCGCCTCCGCGCGGGCGATCCTCCTCGAACCACCGATCTTGCAGCGTGACGATGGAGACCTCCATGCCGAGCTCCGCTTGAGCCTTCGCGAGGCCCCGCACGACCTCTCCGACGCCTGCCGCTACTCGAGAGACGCTAGAAACCACATGGATGACCTTCATCTCCGCCTGACGCCTTCTGCCCTCATTCCGTCCCTGGATCGCCCGGTCGCCCTCTGGTTGTGACGACCCGGGCCTGCCCTCCCGCCACGACCGAGTACGCCGGAACGGGCTTCGTCACGATTGCGCCCGCGGCGACAATCGCGTGGTCTCCGACATCCGCAAGGACGATGGCCCCGCTCCCTACCCAGCAATCCTGCCCGATTCGGATGATCGCGGATTCCCCCGGCTGTAGTCGCATCGGCACGTCCGTACGCGCCGTCCCGTGTTGGCGGGCCCCGCTCGGAATGACAACGTGGTCTGCCACCATACTATCGTCGCCGATTTCAACCTGGCCGAGAGAACAGTGCTGTCCTATGTAGACCCTGTGGCCGATCCGGACCCGCGTGGACGACATGACTGTCCCAAATCCCACCGAAAATTTCTCGCCGACGGTTGCAAGAAGAGTTCCGTAGAGGGCTCGTCGCCGGAGTATCCCAGCCGTCCCTGACCACTTCGAGGCCTTTTCCGAGCTGCCCGTTATGGCGGCGACCTCACCGAAGAGTGCCATCCTCAGGCGGAACGAAACGACTGCCGGCACCACCGAGATACGCGCGACCACCGCTACGATGCGTCGCAGGGATATCGGGACGGTCAACTCCTGCCTCCCCTGTTCCCCGACTGCGACCAGGCTTCCTCCAGAAGCCGCGACCTCTCCGCGGCCACCTCCTCGACCCTGAATCCCGCCGCCAGCTTCTTGCCGGCGACCTGCAGTCGCCTTCTCCGCTCTGCAGAACCGAGGAGACCGGAAATCGCCTCGGCAAGGCCGCGGACATCGCCCACGGCGACTCCCGCGACTCCGCCGGCCTTCTCGAACTCGACGATCCACGACGTCGAACGGGTGGCGACGACCGCGGCGCCTGCCTCCATCGCCTCCAGGACCAGATTCGGCAGTCCTTCCCAGTACGAAGCGAGGACGACCACGGTCGCCTGGTCGATCCACGGTCCCGGGTCGTCCACCCAACCGGGGAACGACGTCGTTCCCGCCACACCCAGTCGGCCAGAAAGCACCTGCAAGGGACCGCGCAGGGGTCCGTCCCCGAGGATGACGAGTCGTCCTTCGGGCCTCCTCATCCGAGCCCAGGCCTCGATCAGATCCTCCAGCCCCTTCCCCTCCACCAGGCGAGCGGCCGTCAACACGTCGCATCGCCTGGAGGTCGAAGCTGGGCCCACGCACGGCTCCTGTCGAGCCCTCGCCGGGAGCGGGTTCCTCGCCAACCGTACGCGGTCAGGAACTGCCCCGAAGTGGTCGACCACTTCGCTGCACGCAGAGCTGGAGTTGCAGATGACCATGTCCGCCCGTCGAAAGCAGTTGGCCTGAACGGCTAGCCACGCGAGGTCGATCGCCCTGGGAGAGAAGACGAACGCCTCGAGGGGCCGGGTATTCTCCCCGAGAACCACCACCGGCCGTCGCCTGGCCATCGCCGCCGCTGCCGTCCCAACGGCGTTCGGACATCTACTGATCGAATAGACGAGGTCAACAGCTTCCTCGTCGAAGATCCTGACGAGCCTCCCGATCGCCGCCGGGTAGTCGCGCCAGCTCCGAAAACCGAGGTGCCTGCATTCGATTCCCCGAATGGCGTCGTCCTTCTCGAACGGTGCCAGACTCAGCACGGTCCGGCGCATCGCCCCGGGCAAGAGACCTGGGACGAGCCTCGAGAAGTGCCGTTCGGCTCCACCTCCTCCAAATCCCGTCCCGAGGAAGACCGCGTTCACCACCTGGCCGCCGGAGCGCCTGGCTCGCTAGAAGCCGCGCCCTCCTCGCGATCTGACCGCCGGCCCCAGGGGCGGAGAAGACCCGCAACCCTCGCGGAATAGACCGCGGCGGTCTCGTAGTAGGGCACCTCGATCCTCTGGAGGAGGAAGGGGTCCGGCGAACCAAGGTTGAGGCCCCATTCCTGCGTCACAGCCGCCTCGTAACCTGAAGTCCGGACCATCGCCGCTACCTCACGGTTTGCTTTTCCATCGGGATACGCGAGGAACCGGCAGCGGCGCCCAGTCATCTTCGCAATCGCATCTCGCGAGTTCACGATCTCAGCGCCGCGAATCTCCGGCCTCACCGCGGAAAGAACGCTGTGGTGCATGGTGTGCGAGCCGATCTCCATCCCGGCCGCCGCCATCTCCCTGAGTTGAACGCGGGTCATCGGTCGTAGCCTCGAGCGGACCTCCGCCAGGTCGTTTCTCCGCTCGAGTCCATCGAGGAAGGCGAGTCGATCTTCCGGATCGGTGGCTTTCAGCCGCTCGAAGAGCATCGTACCGGCCGCCTGTTCCTCCTCGCTGTTGCTGACGCTCAAGGACTGGCCTTTCCCGAGATCAAGCTTCTCCAGCGCCGCAATGATGGCTCTGAGTCTGCTCGGCCACGGGACTTCGCCGCATTCGATGAACCGCGCGACGACGAAGAACGTCGCGGAAAGGCCACGCCTGCGAAGCTCCGGGAACGCCAGCTCGTAGTTGTCCTCGAATCCATCGTCGACCGTGATCGAAACCGGGGGCTTGCCGGACGCCTCGAGGCCACGCCCCGACTGCGAGAGGGCGATGGCGGCTTCCAGTGGTACGACCGCATAGCCGCGCTCCAGAACATCCAGGTGCTCTCGAAACCTCGCGATGTCGAGGCAGCCAGCAAAGTCGCGTCGGAAACCCATACCGAATCTGTGGTACGTCAGGATCCTGACCGCGCCCTTCGCACACCGTCGGTAACGGCCAGGCATTCCCAGCCCCTCCCACGTCTGCGCGGCCATCTCCTTCAGCAAGGTCCGGCCACTGATCATCTTCTCGATCCCCCTGGCCGCACGTCCGACGATCCACCGAGAAGAATGCTCAGCGGCTGATTCCTCGACCACCGACCCCTCTGCAATCGAAGCCAGAGCTCCAGCACCAAGACCAGGAATAGCCTCGTCGAGTGATCGGCCTCGCCCGACCGGTGCTCGCGCAGCGCGTTCTCCACCGCGGGCTTGCTTAGCCAACCCTCGTCGGCGACCATCGATTCCGGCAGAAGCTCGGAGAGCGCCCGCCCGAGCCCCCCCCTCCACCACTTTCGACCGGGGATCGCAAACCCAACCTTGGGCGCCCGGAGAATCTCTTCCGGCACGATCCCGTTCGCTACCCCCCGTAGGAGCCACTTGGACCCCCCCAGACGGATCTTGTACCGTTTAGGAAGCGACCACGCGCACTCGACCAACTGCCGGTTCAGGAAAGGGGTCCGCACCTCGAGCCCGGCCGCCATGCTGGCGACGTCGACCTTCGTCAGGAAGTCGAAAGGCAGTTGGGTCTTGTAGTCATCGTACAGGATCCTCTGAAAGGGCTGGAACGCCCTCAACGCATGGTGGAGCCCCTCTACCCGCGCTCCCCCAGCTTGTCGCGCTCCCCACGGGCCAGCCACGCCGACCAGAGCCTCGCCCGCCACCTCGCCCAGTCGGTCCGCCCACGAGGAATCGTTGAAGTACGGGATCTCGGAGGCCTCGGAAGCCAGCCTGCTGACTCGAGCGGCCCTCGTCAACACTCCCTCCCGTTTCAGCCCCCGCAAACGACCAACCAGAAGGTGGTCGGCGGCGTCCCGGAGCCACCCGGGGGCCGAAGCCTGCCATCTCTCCGCGGTCGCTCCCCAAGCGGCCCTTCTGTAGCCGGCGAAGGCCTCGTCCCCACCGTCCCCAGAGAGGCAGACGGTCACGTGCTGGCGAGCGAGGCGAGAGACGAAGAACGTCGGGACGCAGGAAGAGTCGCCGAACGGCTGGCCGTACTGCCAGACCAGCTCCGGCAGAGAGTCCAGGACGTGCCGCTCCGTGACCACTTCCTCGTGGTGCGTCAGCCCGTAACGTCGCGCGAGAAGGCGGGCCCGCGGAAGCTCGTCGATCTCGGCCCCCTCGAACCCGATTGTGAAAGCGTGAAGATCAGCCTTCCTTCTGGATGCCAGCGCCATGACGAGCGAGGAATCGACCCCGCCGCTGAGGAAGCCTCCGACCGGGACGTCCGCCACCAGCTGAAGTCGAACGGCCTCTTCCAGCTTCTCGAGAACCACGGCCCGTGCTCTTTCCGGCGAGATGCGCACCGGGCTGGCTCTCTCGAGGTCCCAGTACCGGCGGAGGCTGGGGAAGCCCTCGCGACGCAGCCGGAGAGTGAAGCCAGGCAGCAGTTGCAGGATGCCCCGATAGACCGTCTCCGGCCCTGGAATGAAGGTCATCGATAGGAATGTGGCGACTCCCTCTGGCCGAACCTCCAGCGCTCCCGGCCAGTACGCGCTGATCGCGTTCAGGCTCGAAGCGAAGACGAACCCGCCAGGCCCCTCGCCATAGAAGAGAGGCTTCTCGCCCATCCGGTCCCGGGCCAGGAACATCTCGTTGCTGCGACGATCCCAGATGCCGAACGCGAACATCCCGTCGAGCCGATGAACGAGATCGTCGCCCCACTCTTCCCACCCATGTACCAGGACCTCCGTGTCGGTCGCCGAGCGGAAAGAATGGCCCATCAGGATCAGCTCCGCCCGAAGCTCCACGAAGTTGTAGATCTCCCCGTTGAAGACGACGTGGACGTCCCCCGTCTCGTTAGGCATCGGGCAGCGGCCGGCAGGACTCAGGTCGATGACGGAGAGTCTCGTGTGCGCCAGTCCAACCGCGCCGTCCAGAAGCATCCCCTTGTCGTCGGGGCCCCTCTCCTTCATGGCGGCGATCATCCGCTCGAGGCCTTCGCGGCTTGGCCTCGCTTCCCCCCGGCACAGAACACCACCGATACCGCACACGCTCAGCCCGCCCTTCCAGGAGTCGCCTGGACCTCCCGCCCAGCGGCGAAGCAGATGCTCTCGAGAAGTTCCCGTTCGTGCTCCTCGTAGGAGAACTGGAGGGCCCTCGTCCGGGCTGCCTCTCCCATCGCAACCCGAGCCTCCTCGGGAAGAGCGAAGAACCTCCCGAGCGCATCCGCAAACGCTCTCGGGCCGGCGTCCGAAAGGACCATTCCGGTCACTCCATCCTCGACGAGCCCACCACACGCGGCAACCCTGTCGTTCACGATACAGGGACGCCGGCAAAGCATCGCCTCGTTCGCCGCTCTCGCCCACGTCTCGTAACGCGAGGTGACGATCACGACATCGCTCCGGAGGTAGTACGGAGACGTCTCCTTCGAAGGGCAGAATCCCGCGAAATGAACGTGATCCGGATTTGCCAGGCCGTTCACCGCACTTCGCAGAGTGGCGGCTTCGCCTCCGCTTCCGACGATCATCAGCCGGGCGAGAGGTTCGGTCCGCGACCACTCTCGAAAGGCCTCGATCGCCAGATCGGGGCCTTTGACCCAGCTCAATTGCCCAATGAACAGCGCCAGCTTCGCGTTCGCCGGCCACCCGCGTCCCTCCAGGAATCGTGCCCTTCCCCCGTCCCCGCCTGCGTCCGCCGCGTCGGCAAAGAAACGCGAATCGACGGAGAACGGCACGAAGAAGAGCCTTCGAGGATGCACGCCAGCGGCACGGAGAACGGCCTCGGAGTACGTTCCGCCGAAATGGAAAGAGCGAAAAAGGTGGAAGAAGATCCACCGGAGCCGCCTCGTCATTCTCGCCCCGTTTCCAGCCCGAGGGTCCACATGAGGGCTCAGCGTGCCCCGAAAGACAAGGGGAATACCTCTAGCACGAAATTCGGCGATCAACCGCAACGCTCCCGGCCACGAATAGCCATAAACCATCACGGCATCCGGACGCCATTCGCGAATTCTCGCCCGGAGGTCATGGGGGCCCCGACATCTCGTGGACTCATAACCGCCCAGCATGGACTCACCCCAGTCGATCCCCTGCGCATAATCAGCGTCGAATTTCCTGTTATCCGACGGGTCCAAAAGATAAAACACGCGAAGCTCGACCGACGGTGCCCCCTCGATCAGCCGGAACATCGGGACCTCGAAGTGCGAGATGCCCCACGTTGCGAAGGCCAGTCGGATTGCCCCCGCCTTCTCGCCCTGCCCCTTGATCATTTCCGCATCCTCGCAAGATAGTCCGGAGCGAGAGACGGGTGATGAAATATACCATCGAGAACCACCGCCGCGATGTTTATCAGAACCGTTCCGGCAACGCCGAGAGGGCGGGTCGCCCAATGCGCCCGTAGCACTCCCATCACAAAGGGATTCAACAACCCAGCGACCCTCGTAAAGAACCCGCCCAGCCGAACAATCTCGGCTTCCCGAAGCCCCACAAGCTCGCCAGCCCACTCCACTCCATGAGGCAGGACACGGAAATAGTCGTGAGGAAGATCGTGCTCCGGGTATGCCATCGTCTCGAAGATCACCACACAACCGCCCGGACGAAGCACTCTTTGAAATTCGCGAAGCAGAGCCACCAGATCAGGGACATCGCCAAGCACCTGCGCCACCAGGACGCAGTCAATCGACTCATCTCGAATGGGTATTCGGACTCCATCCACGACGATCGACCCCGGTCCCTTCGGGGCGATATCGGCCCGAACGTACCCGCGAGCCCGATGGAACTCTCGACGAAACGGGCTGTCGCCGCAACCGAAATCCAGGACGAGGCCTTCTTCCCTCTTCGCCCATGACCCGAGTTGCGGCAGGAGGAAGCGGCCTAGGGCCCAGTTCGCGCCCGTCAGGCTGGTATAGCTTCGTCTCCGATCGTCGGCCCTCGCTTCGCCCCCACTCCAGAACTCCGGACATACCCCCTTCACGGCGCGGCCGCTTTCACTGTCTCACGCCACCTTTCTGACCGAGGAGCAGTAAGCAATAGACACCTGGGCTCCTACCCCCACGAGTTCGCGTTCCGGTTCAACCGACGTACTCCCAGGAGTCGAGAAGAGCTGTTCTACCATCTCGTCCACCAGGCCGTGGCTCCCGAGGCCGTCCCGTCTCGCCGCCTGGTGCGCGGAACCGGGATCTGGACCGGAGCGAGCGCACCCGCCGGCACTCGAGCGAAAGGGAGACTTCCTTCGCCTCCAAAGCGCTGCCCGTCGCCCTTGCCCCTACGTCGCACGACGTCAGGGCCAGCCGTCCACTTCAACTCCTTCCTTGCGACGCCCCCCCGAGACTATCCAGAAACTCCGCCACCCTCGTTCCCTGGACTCGATAGTCGAACACCGTCTCAGCGAGATGCCTCCCTGCGCGCCCGACCGTCTCCGCTCGGGTTCGGTCATTCGCTACGGACGCGATCGCATCGGCGAGAGCCCCAGGGCTGAGATCACGCGTGAAGAACGCCGTCTTGCCATCGACCAGGTATCGGTTCAGCTCTCCGATTGGAGAAGCAATCACCGGCCGGCCCATCGCAAGGAACTCGCCAAGTTTGGTTGTGAAACGAGAGCGCGAGATATCGTCATCCCTGAGCAGCACCAGACAGGCCGCCGCCTGGTCGTAGGATCCTACGAGTTCCTCTTCAGGAATGAAATCCCTGATCACCACGACATCTCCCGTTGCGGTCTTCTCGACATAGCGGAGGAGCTTCTCGAGTTGGTATCTCAGCCCGCTTCCGCCCAAGATCTCTATTCGAAAGGGAAGACCCCGCTCCTTCAGCAGTACCGCCGCATCCACCAATGACATCACTATACGCGTGTAGTCCAGCGATCCACACCACAGAAACGTCGGAATTCCTGGGCGCGCGGAATCGGAGGGACAGAAGCGTTTCGTGTCCACGAAGATAGGCACCTTCAGGAACCTAACCTCGCTTCCTGTCGCGAAACGGTACTCTTCGATCTGGTCAACAAGATAGTCGGAGATCGGCAGCACTCCATCCAAGAGCGGCATACCCTCAGACATGAATCGACGGGCCGTTCCCACATTGAGTCCGTAGTACGTCGCCTTTGCGAGCGGCCATTCACAAAGGTCAAGGCTCACCGGTACGCGAACGTAGTGAGCCATCGCGGCAAACACCTTGATGAACCTCAAGTCGCTCGTGTAAAGGAGCGCGTGCTTCAGCCAACCATCGCGACGAAGTACCATTAGGCGCCTGAAGAGGCTCACCAAACCCACGAGCTCTCCCAGCCGCCGACCAGCCCACGTCGTCGGAACTGCAGTCCTCCCTCCAGTGTACTCAAACGGCACACCCAGGTGAATCCCCGAAGGCGCTCTATTGATCGTTGACTCCGGCAACTCGGTTCCGCGGACAATAAAGACCCTTGTCTCCATCCCTGCGTACGACAGACCTCGCGCGTACAGCCGCACTCGGGATGTACCAGCCATACCGAGAGGAAACGACGCAATCTCCGTGATGATCGCGACCCCTCTCGTTTCAGCCACGATGGTCGGCCTCCCCGGACCTGAGATACCGCACTGGATTCCCCGCCCAGATCTGCCTAGCGGGAATCTCCCCAGAGACCAGGCTCCCAGCGCCAACTATTCCTTCAGACCCAATCCGGGCGCCCTTGAGAACTATCGAATGACCACCGATGAAGGCTCCATCCCCTACCTCCACCGGCGCCGTTCGCACCGCCGCACTAGCCCCCAATCTCCCTTCAAGGTCTAGAGGATGGAAGTCAGTATCGTAGACCTTGCACCCGCCACCGACATAACTCCCCGCTCCGATCCGGATCGACTCGTAGCAAATCAGGACACTGTTGCTGATTCCGGCTCGATCATCTATCGTCAGGCTTCCGTTCCGTCCCACGTAGATCACCGTAGGAACGTAGGCGCCCACGAGGTTATCGCCGTGCCCACTTCTTATCACCACGTTTCGCCCTATGCTTACCCTCGCGCCCGGTGCGACGTGAATTCGAAGAGGCCCGGTCACCTTGAGGCCGCCGCCAACTGGGACGCCAAGGTACCAAAACCGAAGCCTCGTAACGGCCGTCCACCACCATGTTCGTGCGACGCCGAGAAGCCAGTGCACTCGCTCCGCGACACGTCTCCTGAATAGAGCTCGGTCCAATTCCGGCCTCACCATGCCGCGGCCACCTCGTGGTAGATCTCGAGCGTTCTCGCGGCGATCGTCATCGGGTCATGACGAAAGAGCGCCACCTGCCTTCCTCTCGCTCCCACCAACTCAGCACCTCCCGGATCAGCAAAGATCTCGCATATGCACTCGGCCAGGAACTCGGCGTCGCCCGGCGGGCACAAAAATGCCGTCTCGCCATCGTGCGCAGCGGTACCCATTCCGCCAGCAAAGGAGGCCACCGCGGGCACCCCCATTAGCATTGCCTCGGCCAGGCTGTTCGACGAGTTATCAACGAACGACGGGATCGCCGCAGCGGCGGCGATCTTCAGTTCCTCCGCGAGCGCCTCGCCATCAAGCGGCCCCAAGAACTCCACGCACCGCCTCATATCCAATTCATCCAACAGGCCGTTCAGGTAATTCTCGAAACCCCTGGCTCGCCATCCGCTGCCCCACCGCCGGCCCGCGACCCGCAGTGTTGCCGAAGGGAATCTCTTGCGGACCGTCGCCATCGCTCGAAGCAGAACATGCAGACCTTTCAGCGGTTCCGGCTGAACACACGTGAACACCGTCGCCGGCCGGACGCCTCGAAACACCCGACCGCCCTTCAAGAAGGGAGCGCGCATCACCTCGTCGCAATGAAAGTACAGTGCGCCAGTGTTTCTCGCACGCAAGTGCGCACGATCCCATCGCGTTCTCCCTATGAAGGCTCTCCCTCGCGCCAGGATTTCCGTCTCGCACCTGCTTTCCCTATACCGCCTGCGCTGGTTCTGGACCAAACCCTCGCGCAGCAAACGGTCTTTTGGAGATGCCAGCCGCCGAGCCTCTCTTTCGGACATCCCCCCAAGGTCATGTCGCCAGCAGACGCTCGTAAGCCCCTGGAGCGAAATCACGCTCGGCACATCTAGCCCGCTCCTGGTCGACAGCCATCCGAAGTTCTGTTCAGTGCCATGAATGTGTATCACGTCCGGATCGAACTGAACGGCGACGGCCAGGGCTGATTCCACCTGTCGACGCGTCGGCTCGGCATACCTTTCGCCGAACTTGGATATCGGAAGTGTCCACGCTGGCCCCCATTCCGTCTTCCGAGAGACCACATTTCTTCCGAGACCATAGTGAGCGAATCCCAACTGAACCTTCGGATCCGACAGGAGCGCCCTCGCCAGTTCACTCATCCAATGCCCACTTTCGGCGCTACCGGTGTCCGGCAGCTCGCAGTTCGTGAACCAGAGGGCTCTCACGCCTAACTCACGCCTACCGCGACACCCCATCGCGGGACGCTACGGTTCCCAACGATACGCGGCCACGATCCGCCTTCATTTTTTCTCTTCACACCAATGCCCTCCCTTCCGCACCTCTCTGATCCCTCTGTACGGATGCGCACGCTCCAACGGCAATCCAAAATGTGACGTAACCCAGGTCGACGACCGGGTTGCCATACGTCACCATCCAGACGAGACGTTCGAATATATACAATCCCAGCAACCACAACGGTGACCCAACGGGCCACTGCAGGCCGCGAATCATCGGAGGGAGAACCGTCGCTGCAAATAGGACTACGTATAACAGACCACCCCGCATCGATAGCTCCAGGTATCCCCCCTCCACATTTCCCCGCATCGCCTTGAGTTCTTCGCTCCAGTACTGGCCGGAATCCGACCCCAACAGCCACTCCTTCGCCGAGAGGTCCGACCGGAGCTCCCTGATGAGTGCCTCCCGGCTGTTGTACCCACCCACCATCTTCATGAACGCCTGTTGCGCGAGCTCCACCGCCCTCTCATCGGCCGTAACCTGCCTTTGCGCTGTCCAAGCGGCCCCCACAGTTAGGCCCAGCAGCAGTGCCACACGAAGCGGCCCTGTTCGCTCCTGGAAGAACCGGGGAACGAGGAGAACGCCAAGGGCCACGACGTAGAACAAGACCCTCAGCATCCCGTTTCGCAGTCCGAGGAGGAACTGACCGACAGCAAACAGAGTGAATGCGGCTACGGCTAACGAAAGGCGTGCCGGAGCCTTCTTTTCGCTGAAGAGCAGCACTAGCCCGGACACGCCAAGGACGTTGAGATCAGAATAGTTGGCGTTCAGAGCACGGCCAAAGTCTGCGAAATAGCCGGCTCCCATTAGGACCGAAGCAAAGATCGTCTCGAGAGTAAGCTGTCTTTCGAAATCACTGCGAACGCTGGCAGCCGCGCCCCACAAGGCGGCGATCGGGACGAGCCATATCCCTGACGCCCACGGTGTCACCCATGCATAGGCCGCATCTCGAAAGTCTCCCCAGTCAAACACCCGAAGGCCAGAGTAGATGCCCCACAATACAAGGAGCGCCCAGGTCACTCTTACCGATCTCGGGAAGGCGTTTGCCGCTCCTGACAGCAGAAGCCTGACCCCTGATACGGCGAGGATCGCAAGGATGAGCAATAACGCTACGTATCCTACGAGATGTAGGGTGGTGTACCCAGACTCCTGCGGAACCACGAAGTTAAGCCAGGCTTCGTAGCCGAACAACAGCCAGATCGCCGAGCGAAAGGCCCCACGCGCCAAAGAGCTTTCGCTCATCGTGCTTGCGTCCTCCCCTCGGGCATACCGCAGGTGTCATGCATTTTGCTCTCGCGACTGCAAATTGGGTTGCGAACAAGCCCGAGCCACAATCCGCCAAGCGATCGGAATCTGTATTATGGCTAATACGACTGCCAAGCTGAGAGTCGCAAGCGCAAGCCCCGTGGCTCCACGGTCAACCCAAAGGTACGTTCCCGCGCAGAGCACGACCGCTCGAAATAGCGACAACGACATTCCGAGCATCGGCCTATTCAACGACCAAATCACTTGACCGACGGTGTTGTTTATCGAGTTGACGATCGCGGCGAAGCTCAATATCATCAGCACAGTCGAGCCCGCGCCAAACGTCGGCCCCCAAAGACGAAGAAGGTACGGGGCAAAGATCGCGACAGGGATGGCCACGACGGTCGTTGCTGATAGATGGGCTAGCCCAGTTGCGCGGAGAGTCCTAACGTACGTCGCCCGATCCAGCATCCCGGCAGAGTTCGAAAGAAGAGGCAATCCTACGGCAGAGACCGCGTTCGCCAAGAAGAGGATGATCGTCTGGCACTGAGAGGCTGCATTGAACAGAGCCAACTCTCCAAAGCCCGCTCTTTTTGCTATCAGGGCGTTGGTCCACCATGCTGCGGGGGCGAACGCGATTCCCGACAGGAGTACTGGAACAGTAAACCGAAGGAGTTCGCGCGTAGGGGACTTCTGCGCCTTTGCCGAACCGGTCGAGGCGGCGTCCCCCATCGTCTCCCGGAGTATCCTTCCGGTATACGTCAAGGTCGCCGCCCCAGCGACGACGTACCCTACGAGCGCTCCATCGAGTCCCCAGAAGTGGGCGCCGGCAGGGATGAATGCGATTCCCGCTAGTCCTCTGCAGATCGACGATTTCGCGAGCCCCTCGAAGTTTTCCAGTCCGGCCAGGGCACCCAACTGCGTGCCATTGACTGAGCTGACCACGATCAGAAGACTGGATACGATGAAGCCTGTCCGAAGCTGACCAGCCTTCAGGAGATCTGTCGAAAGGACATTCGCGCCTAAACCCAGGAGGATGGCCACTATTGCGCTGCTCACCCAGGTTAGTCTCAGGCATGTGTCAACGAGGATTCTCGTCCGGGCAGGATCGGTGGCTCTGCTTTCCGCGATGAACCTCGTTGCCGTGACACCGAGTCCGAGAGCACCCACCACCGTTAACGTGTTGACGGTCGTGAGCGCCATGCCGAGCTCGCCGTAGGCGTCCCTGCCGAGGAGGCGTGCCGTCACCACGTTCGTCAACAGACCAAACGCCTGCGCAACCCCGGTTCCGAATACGCTCCAGGCCGACCCTTCGATTAGCCGGCGACGTAGACCGCCGGCCGGAAGGACGCGGTTTCGCAAGGCAGCCAGGGTCGACGCTATAGCGCGCTTTCGCGCCATCCCATCCAATGGTTCTTCACTCCATTTCTTGTAGGCAAGTGCAGCGACACAGATTCCCGCATGAGGGTGACCTTTGCCGCGGAGCGAAGGCCCCGCGCAGCAAGGATCGGAGCTTTCCGCTAGAGGGTAGCTCGCCTTGACGCCGGTTCCGCAGGTGAAGTCCCTTTCGGCGAAGAGCGGGACGAGCTCTTCCCGCGTGGTGCCGGGGTACGTCGTCGACTCCGGAACGACGAGCTGGCCGGTGCGTATGTCCTACGCGATCGTCCGGGCGGTCTTCCGGGTGTCGCTGATGTCCGGTTGCCGGTGCTTGCCGAGGGGGAGTCGGGACGCAGACGGGAATTTCGGCGCAGGTTGAAAGCCGGGCCAACGCGGTCGTTGCGGTGGTCCGGCCGCGCGCGAACGCGGGAGCGATCCGTTCCGGGCCGATGTGCTGGATGTACGTCTCGCTCCGGCTCAGGTCCTCGGGCTTCGTCGGGTCGACGTCGAACCCGACGACGGAGAACTTCGCCTCCTCGAAGGCGAGGGCAAGGGGGGGCCGACGTATCCGCGACCGATAGCGCCGACGGTGGCCGCCCGGGAGAAGGCCTCCTGCAGGAGGGTCGTTCTTAGTCGCTCAAATCGGTTTCGGCGTTGTCGTGATTGAGGGACCCCTGGCCAGGGACACTTCGACCGCTTTCCCTGCCGCGCGATCGGGCCTGGATGACCTCTTACCGGGCAAGCACTTCATTCAGCGTTGGTTAGACTGGAGCACGTTGACCCGAAGAAGTTCGACAGACACGGCTCCGCCTTCTTGGGTGGACATGGAGCCTCACCCTCGTCACAGCCTCTCGGAAGCGGGTTTCCCTTGGACCGGAGGTCCTCCGCACGACCCGCAGAGGACCGTGAACTGCGACCGCCGGAGTCTAAGGCCGCGCACGGGGCGGGTCAAGGAAGTGAACAATCAGA
>CAIMWE010000241.1 GCA_903845115.1 uncultured Acidobacteriota bacterium
GACCGCCGTCGCGTAGACGGGAGAGGTCTCGGGGTAGGCCGAGAAGGCGTTCCCCGTGCAGAACTCGATGACGACGTTGCTCGTGCCGTCCCAGTTGAAGGGGGTCTGGAGGGTGAACGTCTGCCAGCCCGTCCCCGCGACCGCGTAGGTCCCGCTAAAGACGGTTGTCAGGCCCGAGACGAAGCCCGTCAGGCCCGTCGCGGTGGTGCTCCCCATCTTCAGGTTCACGGTCTGGGAGAGCTGAGTAGCCGCGCTCCTGGAGACGTTGAACGCCACGGCCGTGATGTCTCCCGCGCCTCCCGTCGCCGCGGTGATTTCGGCGGCCGTGACGAGCATCTGGAAGCGGGTGGCGGACTGCGCCGTGTAGAAGGGGTACTCGCTCGTCGCCGTTCCCGTGCCGATCGTGACGACCGGGGCCGTGGCCCAGCCCGTCGAACCCCCCGCAAGAAAAAGGCCAGCAAGGAGATACATTGCGCTGCGCACGGCTCTCATCATTTCCTGCCCTCGGCGAGTGCCCGTCCTCGCGGCGCGAAATTTATTAGGGATCCGGGAGAGGGTCAAGGAGATATCGAAGGCGGAGGGATAGGAGATCCGCGGGAGCTGGAACAACTGAATCCGCCGAGTCGTCTGTGAGAGGGGATCCTGCTCCCTCTCCTCCGCCGGTGGGGCTGCCCACGGAGGCGAGTCCGCGGTAAGGTCGGGGTGTGAGCGAGGGCCCTCCGACCCGCACGGATGCCGACCAGCTGCGGCGTGCCCTCGCGGCGATCCGCGGCCTGAAGGCGAAGGTCGAGAGCCTCGAGGGGGCGCGCTCCGAGCCTCTCGCCGTCGTCGGGATCGGCTGCCGGTTCCCCGGCGGCGCCGACGCCCCGGAGAGCTTCTGGGAGATGCTCCGCGCCGGCGTCGATGCCGTCCGCGAGATCCCCCGGGAGCGGTGGGACGTCGACGCCCTCTACGACCCCGACCCCGAGGCGCCGGGCAAGAGCTACGTCCGGGAGGGGGCGTTCCTCCCGGAGGTCCACGCGTTCGACGCGGGCTTCTTCGGCATCTCCCCCCGCGAGGCCGCGTCGATGGACCCGCAGCAGCGGCTCCTCCTCGAGGTCGCCTGGGAGGCGCTGGAGGACGCCGCCGTCCTCCCCTCCAGCCTCGAGGGGACGAGGACGGGGGTCTTCGTCGGCGTCATGAACGAGGACTGGAGCCGCCTCCTGGCGCTCCGCGGCGCCCCCGAGGAGGCCGACGCCTACGTCGGCACGGGAAGCGACATCTCCTTCATGGCGGGGCGGCTCTCCTACGTCCTGGGGCTGCAAGGGCCCAGCGTCGTCCTCGCCACCGCCTGCTCCTCGTCCCTCGTCGCTCTCCACCTCGCCTCGCAGAGCCTCAGGGCGCGCGAGTGCCGCGTGGCGCTGGCCGCGGGGGTGAGCCTGATCCTCTCTCCCGACACGAACGTGATCCTCTCGAAGATGCGCGCCCTGGCCCCGGACGGCCGCTGCAAGACCTTCGACGCCGCGGCGGACGGCTACGGGCGGGGAGAGGGGTGCGGCGTCCTCGTCCTCAAGCGGCTCGCCGACGCGCTGGCCGACGGGGACCGGGTCCACGTCGTGGTGAGGGGATCCGCGATCAACCACGACGGCCGGAGCAACGGCCTGACGGCGCCCAACGGGGCGGCCCAGGAGGCGGTCCTCTCGGCCGCCCTGGAGGACGCGCGGGTCGAGGCCGCGAGCGTCGGCTACGTCGAGGCGCACGGGACCGGCACCTCCCTCGGCGACCCGATCGAGGTCGCGGCCCTCGCCGAGGTCCTCGGCAGGGGGCGGCCAGGGGAGAGGCCTCTCGCTCTCGGCTCGGTCAAGACGAACTTTGGCCACCTCGAGGCGGCCGCCGGGGTCGCCGGGGTCGTGAAGGCGGCTCTCGTCCTGCAGCACGGCCAGGTGCCGCCCCACCTCCACCTCTCGCGGCCGAACCCGCTCCTCCCGCTCGGGTCGGCCCCCTTCACCATCCCGACGTTGCTCACACCCCTCCCGGCCTGGGAGGGTCCGCGCCGCGCCGGGGTCAGCTCCTTCGGCCTCTCGGGGATCAACGCCCACGTGATCCTCGAGGAGCCGCCGGAGCCTGTTCCCGCGGCTCCGACGCGCCCCGTGGAACTTCTCCTCCTCTCGGCCCGGAGCGAGACAGCGCTCCGGACGCTTGCCGGCCGGTACGCCTCCCTGCTCCGGGGAGCCGGGGCGGCCGACTTCCCGGACGTCTGCTCCACGGCGGCGACCGGAAGGACCCCCTTCCCGCACCGGCTGGCGATCGCAGCGCCGTCCGCTCCGGAGGCCGCCCTGGCTCTCGAGGAGGTCGCCGCCGGGAGGATGCCCCCCGGGACCCGGTCGGGGGTCGTCCCCGCGATCGGGGCGAAAGGGGAAGCAAGGGGCGCGGAGGATCTCCCGGAACCGCCGTCGCCGGAAGCCGGACCGGCTCCCTGGCTCGCCTGGGCCGACGACCTGGCCGGTCGCTGGGTCTCCGGCGCTCCGCTCCCGCTGCAGGCCCTCTTCGCGCAAGAGGGGCGGCGCAAGGTCCGCGTCCCGACGACCGTCTTCGAGAGGCAGCGGTTCGCTCCCCCGTGGGAGGGGGAACGGAAGCTCCCCGGGACCCTCTCCGATTCCATCCACCCTCTCCTCGGGCGCCGCGTCCCGTTCGCCCTCGCCCTCGCCTCCGACCGGCGCTTCGAGGCGCTCCTCTCGGCGGCGTCGCCCCCCTTCCTCGCCGACCACCGGGTCCACGGGGCGGTCCTCTTCCCGGCTGCCGGCTTCGCGGAGATGGCCCTCTTTGCGGCCCGGGAGGCGACGGGGAGCGCCTCTGTCGCCCAGCTCGAGCTCGTCGAGGCGCTCGTCCTCCCGGAGGCGGGCGCGCGCCTCGTCCAGACAGTCGTGACCGAGGTCGACGGGGTGCTCCGGCTCACGGTGGCGAGCGCGTCGGCGGGCGGGGAGACGGCGGCCGGGGCCGAGTGGACCGTTCACGCCCGGGGGACGATGGGCGCGGTCGCGAGTCCCGACCCTTCCGGGCCTTTCGAAGCTCCCGAGGACGAGGACCTCGAGAGCATCCGGGCGCGTTGCACGACGGAGGTCCGTCCCGACGCTCTCTACGCGGGGCTCTCGGCGCGAGGGCTCGGCTACGGGCCGCGCTTTCGCTCCGTCCGCTCGGCGCTCCGGAGGGACGGCGAGGCGCTCGTCTCCCTCGAGGTCCCCCCCCGCGCGGCCGGCTCCTTCGTCCTTCACCCGGTCCTCCTCGACGGCTGCCTCCAGGCGATCGGCCTCGCCCTCGGGCCCGAGGCTGGCGAGGAGGCGTACCTGCCGGTCGAGCTGTCGGGACTGCGCGTCGTGGCGCCCATTCCGGCCGCCGTCCTGGCCCACGTGCGGGTCTCGCTCTCCGACGGAGGGCTCACGGCGACCCTCCGGATCCTCGACGAGACGGACCCCACGAAAGCCACGGTCGGGACGGTCGCCCGGGTCCGTCTCGTCAGGGTAGAGGCGCCGCGCTCCTCTCGCCCGCGCGAGGAGTGGCAGCAGTGGCTCTACGCCCTCGGCTGGCACCCCAGACCTCTCCCGGCCCCGGGGCTCGCGGCCGAGTACCTGCCGTCCCCCTCGATCCTCGCCGCCGACCTCGCTCCCCGCGCGGCGGAACGCCCCTGGGAGCAGACGCTCCGGGAGGTCGAGCGGCACCTGGACGCCGAGGCGGGACGGCTGGCGGCGCGGGCGCTCTCGAACCTCGGATGGAAGATCCGGCCGGGGCAGCGGCTCTCCCTCTCCTCTATCGGCGACCAGCTCGGGGTCGGCGAGGGGAAGCGACGGCTCCTCGGGCGCCTCCTCGGGATGCTCGAGGAGGACGGCGTTCTCGTCTCGATCGCGCCAGCCGCGCCAGCCGCGGCGACTGCGGCGACTGCCTCGCCACGGGAGAGGCGCTGGGAGGTCGTCCGTGCTCCCGACCCGGACGACGGCGGGGACGCGGCGGCGGTCGGGAGGGACGGGGCCGCGGGCAAGCTCCTCGAACGGTGCGGAAGGGCGCTGCCCCAGGTGCTGATGGGCGCGCCGGAGTCCCTGGAGGCCCTCTTTCCGCCGGCGGAGGACGGAGCGGAGCTCCTCTACGGCGGGACGCCGGTCTCGACGTTCCTCAACGGCCTCCTCGCCGACGCCGTGGGACGGGCCGTCGCGGCGTGGCCACGGGGACGAGCGGTTCGCCTGCTGGAGGTCGGAGGAGGGACCGGCTCCACCACGGCGGCGGTCCTCGAGCGCCTCCCCAGCGGCCTCGCCGAGTACGCCTTCACCGACATCTCGCCCCTCTTCGTCCGTGCCGCCGGGGAGCGCTGGGGGGGCTCGCCGCTCTTCTCGGCCGCTCCGCTCGACATCGAGCAGGATCCGTCCACGCAGGGGTTCCGCGCCGGCACTTACGACGTCGTCGTGGCGGCCAACGTCCTTCACGCGACGAGGGACCTCCGGGTCGCGCTCCGGCACGTCCGCGCTCTTCTCGCTCCCGGTGGCCTCCTCGTTCTCCTGGAGGTGACGCGACCGAGCCGGTGGCTCGACCTCGTCTTCGGCCTGACGGACGGGTGGTGGCGGTTCGCCGACACCGACCTTCGGCCCGCTCACCCCCTCCTCCCGCCGGGGGCGTGGCACGACCTCCTCGCCGCCGAGGGGTTCGAGAGCCCGAGGGGACTCCCGGACGACGCGGACGACGCGGACGGCGCGGACGGCGGGGCGTACGGCGTCGGGTCGACCGTCCTCCTCGCGCGGCGGCCTGGAACCGAGCGAGCCGCCGGCGAGCCGTCGGCGGCCCCGACGCGCCCCTGGCTCCTCGCCGGGGGGGCGGACGGCGCGGCGGAGAAGCTTGCGGAACTCCTCGCGGCGAGGGGATCGGAGGCTCGGGTCCTGGCTCCTCTCCCCGGCGAGGCGACCGCCCCGTTCGCCGGGAGGGTCTCGTCGGCGATCGAGGAGATGGCGGCGGCGGGGAGGCTCCGGGGCGTCGTCCTCCTCGGGGCTCTCGACGCGTCTCCCCTTCGCCACCCCTTCGACGTCCAGGAGGGGCTCCTCGGCACGGCCCTCGAGGCGGTGAAGGCGCTCGCCCGGCGCGAGGAGAGCGGGGCGCGCCTCGTCCTCGTCACCCGGGGGGCCCGGGAGGCGCCGGCGGCGGAGAGCAGCGGGAGTCACGGGAGCCGCGTCGACGCGGCAGGAGCGACGCTCTGGGGCTTCGGCACGGCCGTGGCGACCGAGCACCCCCGCCTCTCCCTCCTCCGCGTCGACCTCGACCCGGCGGCGGGACCCTCGTGCGCCCCCCTCGTCGACGAGCTCCTCTTTCCCGACGGGGAGCCGTCGGTCGCGTATCGGGATCGCCTCCGTCTGATGGTGCGGCTCGAGAGGCTGGAGGTCGCGGCGGCCGGAGAGGCGCCGGTCCGCGCCGACGGGACGTACCTCGTCACCGGGGGTCTCGGCGGGCTCGGGCTCGTCACCGCCGGGTGGCTGTCGTCGCGGGGGGCCCGGTCCCTCGCCCTCTCGGGGAGGCGGGCGGTCGAGTCGCTCCTCCCGGAGGAGACGCGCCGCGAGCTCTCCCGGCTGCGGTCGGCCGGGGTCATGGTCCGGCTCTTCGCGGCGGACGTCGGACGGGAGGGGGAGGTGGACCGGCTCCTCGCGGAGGTCCGTAGCTCCATGCCCCCCCTTCGCGGCGTGATCCACGCGGCGGGCGTCCTGTCGGACGGCCTTCTCGAGAGGCAGGAGTGGGGCTCCTTCGCCACGGTCCTCGCCCCGAAGGTCCGGGGGGCGTGGGATCTGAGCGAGGGGACGAGGTCGGATCCCCTCGACTTCTTCGTCCTCTACTCCTCGATGGCGGGGACGCTCGGGGGGGCCGGACAGTCGAACCACGCCGCGGCGAGCGCCTTCCTCGACGCCCTGGCTCACGACCGGAGGGCTCGCGGACTGCCGGCCCTCTCGATCGACTGGGGCCCCTGGAGCGAGGTGGGGGAGGCGGTGAGGCACGGTGCGGAGGACCGGCTCGGGCGCGTGGGCGTGGGGGCGATCGACCCGGCGAGCGGAAGGGCCGTCCTCGATGCCCTCGTGCGGGCCGGCCTGCCGCAGGCTGGGGTCCTCCCGGCCGACTGGCACGCGCTTCTCGCCCCCTACGGCGAGGCAGAGGTGCCGAAGTTCCTCGAGGGGCTCTCCCGCGAGCGAGAGGAGACCGGACGACCCGCGGCGACGGTCCCGACGAACCTGCTGGCGGAGTTGCGGGACGCCGATCCGTCCCGGCGAAGGGACCTCCTCGCGAGGCACCTCGCCCGGGAGGCGGGGAAGATCCTCGGCCTGGACCTGGCGGGGGAGCCCGACCCGTCGCTGCCCCTGCAGGACCTCGGGCTCGACTCGCTGATGGCGCTCGAGCTGAAGAGCTCGGTCGAGTTCCTCCTCGGCATCTCCTTCCCGCTGGCGCGCCTCCTTCGCGGTGCGTCGGCGAAGGACCTCGCCGAAGAGATCCTCCCGGCCCTCGAAGCGCAGCTGGCCGGGCCGCCGGAGGCCGCCGTCCCCGCGACCTCCCTCGAACCGGACCGCGCGCACCGCTTCGATCCCTTCCCCCTGACCGACATCCAGATGGCCTACTGGGTCGGGCGGAACGAAGCGATCGAGCTGGGGAGCGTCGGCTGCCACTTCTACGCCGAGTTCGACGGCTCCTTCGACCCGGGCCGCCTCTCCCGCGCCTGGAACGTTCTCGTCGCCAGGCACGGGATGCTCCGGGCCGTCGTCACGCCGGACGGGCTGCAGAGGGTCCTCCCCGAGGTTCCCCCGTGCGAGATCGCGACCCTCGACCTCGCCGGGGCGGGGCGAGACGAATCGGAGAGGGCTCTCGGGCGGGTCCGCGGCGAGATGGCCTCGCAGCTCTTCGATCCGGAGCGCTGGCCGCTCTTCGACCTCCGCGCCACGCTGCTCCCCGGGGGAAAGGTCCGGCTCCACGTCAGCCTCGACCTCCTGATCGTCGACGCGGCGGGGATCTTCCAGCTGATGGACGAGTGGGCCGCCCTGTACGCCGCGGGGGAGGGCCCGGGACGTGGCGAGCCCGCCGACGCGGGACCGGGCCTCGACTTCCGCGACTACGTCCTGGCCGCGGAGGCTTTCCGGCTGACGGAGGTCTACCGCCGTTCCGAGGCCTACTGGCGCGCCCGGATCGAGACCCTCCCGCGCGCGCCGGAGCTCCCCCGGGTCGCCGCGCCGTCCGGTCCCCCCGTCTTCGTGAGGCGTACGGGGTGCCTCTCCCTTCCCCGGTGGGAGGCGCTGAGGGAAAAGGCCGAGCGCGCGGGGCTGACCCCCTCCGGCCTCCTCTGCGCCGCCTACGCCGAGGTGCTCGGACGGTTCAGCCGGAGCCCGCGCTTCACCCTGAACCTCACCACGTTCCAGCGGTACCCGTTCCACCCCGACGTCGCCCGGCTGATCGGCGACTTCACCTCGACGCTCCTCCTCGCCGTCGAGCCCTCGGCCCCCGACTTCGCGGGACGGGCGCGCGGGTTGCAGGCCCGCCTCGAGGAGGCCCTGGACCACGGGCACGTCGGGGGGGTGCGGGTCCTGCGCGAGTGGAGCCGCCTGCACGGAGAGGGGCCGGGGGCCTCGATGCCGGTCATCTTCACGAGCCTCCTCGGCTACGCGAAGGGAGAGCGGCGGAAAGACCAGTCCCGGACGCCGATCGGCGAGATGGCCTACGCCGTCTCGCAGACGCCCCAGGTCTGGATCGACCACCAGCTCTTCGAGGACGCCGAAGGGCTCCACTTCAACTGGGACTCGGTGGACGCGCTGTTTCCGGAGGGGCTGACGGA